>JAQNCU010000500.1 GCA_029077775.1 Acidocella sp.
GACACTCCCGCGCGTGCGGGCGATGTAATCGCGAAAGGTTGGGGCCATCACGGCGATATCTTTCAGTTTCGCAGCAGAGAAGTGGCATGACCCGTTGGCGCGGGCTTAGGCGGTAGGCGTAGGCGTCAATCGGCGGGAAGCATCGGCATTTCGCCATTTGGCGAATACAACGACATGCATTTTTCCTCGTAAGCCCGGATCACCCTCTCGACGAAGGTTAAGTATTCATCCTCGGAAAGCGTTGCGAGGTCTGACTTCCCGATGGCGTCCAGGTATTCACCGCCGACAGCGGCGCCTTCCATAATCCCTTCAACTTCAAATCGGTTCGGCTCTTTCATGGTAACGGTAGCCCCTGGGAATGTCTTTAAGATTTCGGCGACAGTTGGATTTGATAGCACGCGCTCGTATATCTTCACCCGAAACGCGCCGCGACGATCTCGGTGTATTTTGCCACCTTCTTGACCTGAATCTGTGACGGCTTCGGCAGGGTTGGCGCCATTGCAAGAGCCTCATCGACGGTCATAGGAACGCGGCCATCTGGAACCCGCTTGCGCCACCACGAATAGGCTTTATCGCGGGCATATCCGGGATGCTCCAAGCAAACCCATTCCGAATGCTTGACCATACCGCACCAATGTTCAGCCCGTAAGCTGTCCGGCTTACCATCCTTCCCTTTGTGGCGGGCATAAGTGACTTGGGTCACGTCCACCCACTCCGCCGCCGCTGGCATCATTTGCGAGGATAGCAACGGCGCCGTATCGGCTACAGCCGTAATATTGGGCTTCGCTTCCGGGAACACATACCCGCACGCAAGGCACTCCCGCGAACTGATAAGCATTTCCGCTTCGCACTCGGGACACACCTTGGCGGGCGCTTCCCCAGGTTCACTGGAACCCTTTTTCTTGGACTTCGGGCGCAACAGGTCGATCGGCCCAAACCGGCGCGAATTGTCGGTATAGTCCAACACCAGGAAGTCAGTTTTCCCGGTAGCGGGCGATAGCCGGAACCCACGGCCGAGGACTTGAAGCCATAGGCGCGATGATTTAGTCGGCCGAAGGATCGCCAGCAGATCAGTTGCCGGCGCATCAAAGCCAACAGTCAAAACGCCGACGTTGACCAAGCACTTGATCTTTCCGGCCTGATAACCGGCAATCCATCTGTCGCGATCGACCATCGCCGTTTTCCCGGTGATCGCCTCGCATGTCACACCACGGGAACGAAACTCATCCCTGATATGGTGCGAATGCTCAACCCCGGATGCGAACACCAGCCAGGAATGACGATCTTGCCCTAGCGCGATGATCTCTGTCACAGCAGCCTTGGTGATTTCCTCTTTGTCCGCCGCCTTCTCCAGAGCGCCGGAAACAAACTCACCACCGCGAACAGCAACGCCGCTGGTGTCAATCTGCGTATCCATCGTTTTGCATACAGGAGGGCAAATCCACCCGCCATCAAGTAGGGTCTTTAATTCGACCTCATAGGCTATATCGTGGAATATCGCCCCGTCACCCTCGGTAATCAGCCCTCCGTTCGTGCGCCATGGCGTTGCGGTTAGACCGATCACCTTGACATCGGGATTGATGGCGAGAAGATCCGCTAACAGCTTGCGATACATCCCTTCGCCGTCGTGGGGGATCATATCCACCTCATCGACAATAACCAGATCAACCCGCTGTAGGTTGTATGCCTTCTTGTAAATAGACTGGATGCCAGCGAAAACGATGCTTCCCCGGAGGTTCTTGCTACCCAGGCCGGCGCTGTAAATCGTTGCGGGGGCTTCCGGCCAAATCCGGATTAGGGTCTTGAAGGCTTGCGCCAGCAGTTCCTTGACGTGGACAAGGCATAGGATTTTCTGATCTGGCCACTGTTCCAAAAGCCCGGAAAGGAAACTGGTTAAGACGG
>JAQNCU010000501.1 GCA_029077775.1 Acidocella sp.
AATTCAGGCTCTATATTCTCTATGTCAATTATAGAATATTTATTCGCCAATCCGGTTTATGTTGCCTCGGGGCTCATTGTGGGGCTGGCGGTGGGGTTGACTGGGGTTGGTGGCGGCTCGTTGATGACGCCATTGCTGGTTTTGGTATTTGGCATCCACCCGACAACCGCCGTGGGGACGGATCTGTTATTCGCGGCGACCACCAAAACCGTTGGCACGGTCATCCACAGCGCGGGCAAGACGGTGGATTGGCGCATTGTTGGCAGGCTGGCCTTGGGCTCGGTGCCAGCCACGTTGCTGACATTGCTGGTGACATCGTTCATTGGCGCGGACAGCAAACTGGTGACGACAGCCATCTCCCTTGTGCTCGGCGTGGCCTTGCTGCTCACCGCGGTGACATTGCTGTTCAAAGACTGGATTTTTGCCGCCGCCGCGAGGTTTTTCCCTGGGATGACGGCGGAGAGCCCGGTTTGGATGACCGTTTCAGTGGGCTTCGTGCTGGGGGGGCTGGTGTCGCTCAGCTCGGTGGGCGCTGGCGCGCTGGGTACGGTCGCCCTTTTGTATCTCTACCCCAAAGCCCCGATGGTGCGGATTGTGGGGTCGGACATTGCCCATGCCGTGCCACTGACATTGCTGGCGGGGATGGGCCACTGGTATATGGGAACCATCAACTTTCCGCTGCTGGGCGCGCTGTTGGTGGGGTCTATCCCCGGCATTATCATTGGCAGTTACACCGCGCGTTTCGCGCCTGAGCGCGTGCTAAAACTCGGCCTCGGCGTGCTGCTGGCTGTCGTTGGGGTCAAGCTGCTGCGTGGTGGATCGTGATATCGGCAAAAATGCCGCCAAACGCACAGACCGAGAATGACAAAAATTTTGCGCCGCTTTTTTAAAAGCGGCTTTTCCTACCCTATCGCGGCAGCGAATCCACCATCGCCTGGGCGCTGATCAACTGGTCGGAGGCTGCCAGGTAGGCATCATGGTCGGTGATGTCGGCGGCCGCATAGGCAGATTTTGCGGCGGTCAACGCCTCTGCCGCCTGTACCGGGTTCAGGTCTGCTTGCCGGGTGATCTGATCGGCCAGAACCGCGCAATGTGTGCCGGTGACCTCAGCAAACCCGCCCGAGACGAAAAACCGGTCGGTAATGGTGTTGTTCTCATACAAATCGACCAGGCCGCCGCGCAGGCCGGTGATGAGCCTGGCATGGCCGGGCAGGATGCCGAGATCGCCCTCGGTGCCCGGGATCACGACCATATCGACATCGTGTGCCAGGAGGCGTTTTTCGGGGCTCAGGATTTCAAGCGCGATGGGCATGGGGTCAGGCTTTCGCGGCTATGGAATCGGCTTTTTTGATCGCGTCCTCGATGGTGCCAACCATGTAGAAGGCGGCTTCCGGCAGATGGTCGTAATCACCGGCGACGATGCCTTTGAAGCTGCTGATGGTGTCGGCCACGTTGACGAACACGCCGGGCGTGCCCGTGAAGACCTCGGCGACATGGAAAGGCTGGCTGAGGAAGCGTTCGATCTTACGGGCGCGGGCGACCACGAGTTTGTCGTCCTCGGAGAGTTCATCCATGCCCAAAATCGCGATGATGTCCTGCAAGGATTTATAGGTTTGCAGGATGCGCTGAACATCGCGGGCGACCTTATAATGCTCGTCGCCCACGATGCGCGGGTCGAGCGAGCGTGAGGTGGAATCCAGCGGGTCAACCGCCGGGTAGATGCCCTTCTCGGAGATCGCGCGGTTTAGCACGGTGGTGGCGTCAAGATGCGCGAACGAGGTTGCGGGTGCCGGGTCTGTCAGGTCGTCGGCGGGCACATAGATGGCCTGAACCGAGGTGATGGAGCCTTTTTTGGTCGAGGTGATCCGCTCCTGCAGGGCGCCCATATCGGTCG
>JAQNCU010000502.1 GCA_029077775.1 Acidocella sp.
CCCGTGCGCCAGCATGGCAGCGCGCGGCCCCGCCATACTAAAATCCAGCCGCAAATCAGTATGGAACGCCGTCATCCGTGCGGCCAGGTCAGGCATTCGCAACCGCGCCGCCGCCGCCAGCCGCGCTGATATCACCACGCCGCCCGCCCTGATATCGCGCAACGCCGCCAGCGCGCCGCCCAAGCCGGGGGTGACCGCCCCCAGAAACACCAGCATTTCACCCCGCGCCAGCCTTAATTCCTGTTGCCACCGCGCCGCCGCGTGCAGGCCGGGCGCCAGCATATACGCCAGAGCCGACTTGTCTTGCCACCGCCCGAGGCGCGGATCGCGGCCATCATCGCATAATACATACTCAAACCCCGCCCCGGCCCAAGGCAGATCGCCGGGCAGGGCCCCGCCGCGCGCAGCATCACGCACACAGGCAGCGTTTAACACCACACTCAGCGCGGGCGGTAATGCCGCCATTCGTGCCTGTGCCACACCCAGGCCACCGCCCGTCTGCAACCGCCCGCCCAACGCGCCCAGCGCCGCCCGCAATGACGCCGCCGGTAGAGTGCTCGCCGCAGGCACCAGCGCCGTCGATTGGCCAATTTCCCTCATGGCATCGGTCACACCCGCCATCCGGGCCATCACCGCCGGGGGAAGTGCGACCGTACCGATGATAGACTGCCAGAAACACACCCCGCTCCGACGCTCCCGCGCGCTGACCACAAACCCGCCGCCGCCCTGAACCCTGGTCGTGATCGCCACCCAGAACCCATGATACCCGTCACCGATTCCGCGATCATGCAGATCGCCGCGAAATCTTTCAGCCACAGGCATCGCCACCATTTCGCCATTCACGAATATCTCCACGGTCAGCCGCGCCCCGGGTCGCTCGGGGCTCCAGCACCACCCGCTGACAATGCCGTCATCATCGATCCCGGCTTCACCCAGAACGGTCATTGCCGTCTCGTGATGATTTGAAATTGTCACAACATCCACCTTCTGATATCAAAACGATCATGGCACGGCATTATACTGGCACCAAACGCACCGTTGCTGAAACAATTCGCGGCATGGCCTTGTCGCGCCAGCATTCATGATCATCGACCGCCAGAACGCCATCAGCCTGGTCGATCGCCTGTTGGCACTCGATACCCGCATCCACGAACTTGAACGCGAAAACGCCGATCTGCGCGCGCGCCTGCAAATCGCCGTCTTGCCATCACCCGCACCCACCAACCCCGCTGACACACCGCCTTCCGATACCCGGCACATTCTCGTGGTCGATCTCACAACCCCCGTGCCGGATGAGGATGCCGGATCGCAACAAACATTTCTGGTTCTCAAATCCTGCCTCCAGGCGGGTCTCATCGTGCATTTCGTCCCGCAGGGTGACTGGCGGTTCCGCCCACGTGACACCGCTGCCCTGCAAAATCTGGGCATCATCTGTGCCTATGCGCCCTATGATACAGATTTCACCAGCTTCATGGCGCGCATGGGTGCCCGCTTTGCGGCCATCCTGGTGTTTCGCGCCCCGGTGCTTGAAGCCTGCCTCCCCGCGATCCGCGCTTACGCGCCCCAGGCCGCCATTCTGTTTCACGTCGCGGATTTGCACCATCTGCGCCTGCAACGCATGGCCGATCTCACCGCTGATCATGATCTCGCCGCCGCCGCCGCCCTCATGCGCCTGCGAGAGCTTCATCTGGTCGCTGAATCACATATCACCATCACCCATTCCACCGCTGAACGAGACCTCCTGCACGCCGCCTTGCCCGGTGCCGCCGTCAGGGTCTGGCCGTTAATGGCTGAAGCCACGGCCACAGCCAAAGCCACAGCCAAAGCCACACACAGCCACACACACCGTTGGTTGCTCACTCATTTTCCCACTCGAGTGAAACATGCA
>JAQNCU010000503.1 GCA_029077775.1 Acidocella sp.
ATCGACATGATCAATAATTCGATGATGTCGCACCCGATGCATTTGCACGGCCACTCATTCCAGGTCGTGGCAATCAATGGCACGCCAACCAATGGCGCCGTTCGCGATACAGTGCTGGTTCCGCCGATGGGGAGCGTGCGGATTGCCTTTGACGCTGACAATCCCGGGCGCTGGGCATTTCATTGCCATAATTTATACCACATGATGCGCGGTATGATGACAGAGGTTAGATATTCTGGGATGGTGTAAGTCAGAGGCTCAGCTGATGAGTTTGCTCCAGCACGTTAGCAAATATTGAAGTAGAACGGTGGCCGAAATCAAATCGGAATGCCCAAGCAGCTCATGTCGGAATTTAGACCTTGAACATATTTATCTCATGGAGTGTAATTGCGCAGCCAACTCGGACACACCGACAGCTTCTGTATCAGCGTTGAGAGGGAACCGCTCCGTGCCACCATAAACGACATATTGTTTGGTTGGCTTGAGATCTGCACAGGCTTGATGGAAGCCGCGTTCTACCTTTGGAGCGGAACCGCGTTTAATCTCGATTGCCCAGAGTATATCGCCGGGCAACGTCAACAGTAGATCGATTTCGGCGCCTGCCGACGTGCGATAGAAACTTGCATCCGTGCCTTGGGGGGCCGCAGCCAGCAACGCCTCGATAACGAACCCCTCCCAGCTCCCGCCGACCACCGGATGCCCGAGCACATCTTCGCGAGTTGGCAGGCTAAGCAGCGCGTGGACGATGCCGCTATCGCGCACATAGACTTTCGGTGATTTCACCAGCCGCTTGCCGGCATTGTTGTGCCAAGGCTGTAACCGGCGCACCAGCAATAGGTCGACCAGCAGATCAAGATAGCGGGCAACCGTCTTGTTATCGATGGCAAGGGCGCGCGCCAAATTTGCGGTGTTGAGCAATTCGCTTTGGTTGTGAGCCAGCATGGTCCATAGCCGCCGCAGCGTTTCCGCCGGAAGGCGCGGTCCGAATTGCGGGATGTCGCGCTCAAGATATGTTCGTATAAAATCTTGCCGCCAACGGAAGCTGACCGCATCGCTGGATGCCAGATAGGTTGCTGGGAATCCACCGCGTGCCCAGAGTGTTTCGAGGTGTGGGGCGGGCACTTCTAGCGTGTCAAACGGCCCAAGCTCCAAATAGGAAATGCGCCCCGCCAGGCTCTCACCGGATTGCTGGAGCAGATCGACAGAGGCGGACCCCAGCAGGAGAAACCGCCCGGCCTTTTTGCCTTTGCGCCGCCCGCGGTCGATAAGCCCGCGCAGGTTTTGAAATAGCTCCGGTGCCCTATGCACTTCATCGAGGATTACTAGCTCATTTTCATGGCTGGCGAGGTAGGCTTCCGGGTCAGCCAGCTTGGCGCGGTCCGCACTGCTCTCAAGGTCAAGATATATGGAAGGGCGCGTATCACCAATTTCCTGGGCAAGCGTAGTCTTGCCGACCTGACGCGGCCCCAGCAGGGCGACGGCGGGGGCGCTATCAATCGCTTCGAGGAGTTTTTGTTTGACATGGCGTTCAATCATCATCGCAATTATGGTATATAATACCAAATTTGCAAGGTTAAAATGGTGGCCTTCTGACCTGTCCAAATGAGGATAATGTTTTATTATAAGCGGCGGCTTAACGTTTTGAGCTCGCACCACTGACCATCCATGTGGCGTCACGATTGGGAGCGATGCCAGATTGGCTATTTAGCACATTTTACGAGATTTACCGTAATGATCAGTGTGAATTTAACGCATAATCTATCACATAAAAATATAGATTCAAAAATATATAAATAAAATCATGTACTTATAAAGAAATTTGTCAGGCTCATAACCTGAAGGTCCCTGGTTCAAATCCAGGTCCCGCAACCACCGACA
>JAQNCU010000504.1 GCA_029077775.1 Acidocella sp.
GATGTCGGCGATTGGGCGGATGTGTTGCGCCACGACATTGGCGCCGATCCGGAACCGATCCGCGCGGATTTGCGCCAGATGCTGAAAGGCGACGCGCCATGATCACACCGAGCGGATCGCCGTCGGTGGGCTGTGGCGCTGCGGATTAAATTCCGGTAAGACGCCGTCGCATGGTCGCGTCAACGCAGCATGGACAAGCTACATTGCCCTCGCGGTGGATGGCTTACGTCGTGCTTGCTTTGTTGCTGCCATTGTCGCTGCTGCAACTGCGTATCACGGGGCATTGGATTACCGATGTCATCGTGCGGCCTGCTGGGTTGTCGCGCCTTCAACTGCGTAACGAGGCCAGTCCGGATTTTCAAATGTTCGCAACGGCCGGTGGCCTTGCACTAAGGGGTGAACCTGGCCGCGACTATTCCAAAAACCCAGCGCGCGCAATAAATTCCCGATTTGGGCGCGCACCGAGCACATGGTTATACCCGCCGCCCGCGTTCCTGATTGCGCCACTCGCAACGATTGGTGGTTTGCGGCTCGGTTTTGTCATTTGGACGCTTTGTCTTCTGGCCGTCGCTATGCTGGTCCTGCGCTGGGCGGGGGTTGCTTGGGTGCCGATCGCCCTCGGTTTGGCCTCGCCTGCCTCGATCTGGTCGATCAATCTCGGCCAGTTTGCATTTTGCACGGGCGCGTTGTTCTTCGCGAGCCTGCTTATGCTGGATCGTGCGCCGCTACGCGCCGGTGCGTTGATCGGCGTGCTCATTATCAAGCCGCAAACGGCCTTGATCAGCCCGTTCCTGCTCCTTACGCGGGAGCGTTACCGCGCCTTCGCCGCAGCTTCGGCGGTCGTGATTTCGCTCGTGGGATTCACCACACTGCTCTTTGGCTGGCCGCTCTGGCGGGAATTTCTCGCTGCGGGCACGGCGACCCAACGTGCAATTCTGGTCGCGCCGTTTCCGCATTACGGGGAAATTTGGGGGGTATCGATTTTCTGGATGTTACGCAGCTTTTCGCTCCCGGTGCCCATCAGCCTCGCCGGGCAGGCGATGGGTGCTATGGCGGCAATTTTCTGGGGCGTGAAACTTTGGCGCGATCAAAATGTTGACCCGCTGAACCGCGCGGCCATCACGATTTGCCTGACCCTGCTGATCACCCCCTACGCCTATACGGACGACATGAGCGGCTACTCGCTGGCGCTTTGCGCGCTGATCTGGCGCGCTCGACGGTTAACCGTCGCTGATGTGGCGCTAATAATGTGGCCTGCTTTGTGCCCTGTCGTGAGCATTTTGTTCCATGCCGAACTAACACCGATTTTTATCGTCTGGGCGGCTATTCGGGCGGGGCGGGGAGCGACCCGACAGCTCAAATATTCACTTCCGCCAAATTAGATGGGTTACCCAAATTCTACGCGGGCAAGGAGATCATTATGTTGCTAAACAGCAGTAGCCACTCTAAGCCGCCAACCGGTCAAGCTAGACCAGGACCATTTATTCTCGCTGGTATTCTCTTGCCTTTCTCGCTCTTTAACCTCTTATCGGCGATCGAGTGGGGTCTCCATTTTCATTGGATCGCCGGACCGATCAATGGTCAGACAATGCCGCCATGGTCGATGTCTGATTTTCCGATGTTCTGGACGGCTGGCCATTTTGCATCAGGCCCAGCGCCCGGTCACGCTTATATCCCTAACTTGCTGCTTCATTGGGAGCATGACCACGTTGGTGGATTCAGGCATGATGATCCATTTGTCTATCCTCCACCAAGTCTGGCGCTTACATTGTTGATTTGAGCTGCTGCCGGTTTGATGGACACGATCCTTAAGCCGAAGCTTTCATTCTCTCGAACTCCATAGGACTGAGATAGCCTATCGTCGAGTGGCGTCG
>JAQNCU010000505.1 GCA_029077775.1 Acidocella sp.
GTTTGAACAGGCTTGATAGCGCGGCCAGGCGCCGGCGCACGGTCGAGGGGGCAGCGCCATCTTGCTCACGCATGATCCGCTCCCAGGCGATCACGGCGCGATGATCCACCTGGCGCAGCTGCTCAGAATTCGTGAGCCCAAGCGTTTTCAGGAAGTGGGCGACATCCTGCCGGTAAGCCCGGCGGGTGCGCGCACTCTTCTGGCTGGCCAGCCAGATCTCTTCTTCGGGGATCGCGGCCAGAGCGTCGAGACTGGCGAGCTGGCCAGGCCGGTCGATTTTGGCGGGCAGGGGTTGCGACTCGGTCATACTGGAATCGTATCAGAGCTTTTATTGCCTGCCCAGCACGTGATAAACTGGATTATCACGTGCTGATTGATAGACCCCATCACCCTGAAGTTCCGCCTTGATTTACTGAACGATTTCGATGTCCGGGTCACCTGCCGCAAGCGCACTCATGTATGCCAAGCATAAATCACGGGAGCGGTAGCGGCCATGGCGGCCGACTTCCTCGCGCTCAACGATCGGAAACGTGGAATAAATATAGCGCACATCGTCTCGATCGGTGACGCCATAGAGATGAAAATACACAGCATCGAGCTTGGCCCGGAGCTTTAGCCGCCGGTCTTCATCCCATGGGAAGGGAGACTTCACCTTTGCGGCCTTATCGACATACGCCATATCGACGGCAAATGGTGCCATGTCGTGCGCCGTATAGGTCAGCTCCAGTCCGACTTCACGGACTATATCAGCCGCCGTCTTCTTGCCAAAACGGGCTGTCCTGTACTGATCAGTTGGCACGACTGGAAGCTGCTCAACCAAATACCAATTCACGCTCGTGCTGTGAATTTTCGATCGCGCCACGAAATCAAAAATTAGCGCATTCAGGTTTCCAGTGAATTCCATAGCATTTGTTCGATATTGTGCGATGTCCGTTGGAACCAAAATCGGCAGCTTGTTGCCAAACCCTGAACGCGGGACTGCGGAAGCGATCATCGTCCTGGCGTCGGTCGCTCGGGCAATGTCCCGGAATGCAATCGCCCATTCTAACCCTTCCGGGAAATCGACCCTTTTCAGCGGCACCCAAAATTGCGGTGTTGGAAGAAAGCCAGGATCAGCCTTTTGCTCGGCCGTGACGGCACCGCTCAGTGCCGCATTGTGAAGGTTTTCGGCGTTCACCTCAACGGATGCAGCTCGATGATCGAACTGATGGATCATCCGGCCAACATACAGCGGCACCCAGTCCCCTGCCTTACTCCGAAACCGGTTGCCGCCGATCGGATAAGCCCCCTCCTTCTCCTCCAGCTCCTGCCTCGTGCGAAACAAACCGGAGTCGTTGGTCATGTCGAACATGCGGAGGTATTTCACCGGCCACGCCTTGACCTCGGTGCCGGACGACCGATCGACCAGCACCGGCAGGCGGCTGTAGATCGCCGTGGTCAGCGCGGCATCGCGCCGGGTCCGGAAGATTGGTGCCGTGCCGGTATTCGGATTGACCTTCGCAAAATCACCGGCAGACAGCGGAAAGCAGCGCTCCGGGTCGTGCAACTCGGAAACGTCCTGTAGAAAGAAGGCGCACCGGGCTTCACCCGGAACCGGCGTCGGGCTGGCGATGAAGGCACAGAACTTGAACCGGCTATCCACGTCCAGAAAGAAAGGCTGGGCATCGAACCGCGTCCGCCGGTTCTCAAAATCATAAAGTGCCTTCAACCGGCCTCCGGTCGCCACCCCCTTGAAGAACGGTGCAGCGGTCTTGTCGGATGCGATGCCGGATGGAGTCAGAAGCCCCACCATACCGGCCGGCTTCACCAGCGCCATCGCTCGTTCGATGAACAGCGAATAGATATTCACGTCGCCACCGGACAAAAGTGGATAG
>JAQNCU010000089.1 GCA_029077775.1 Acidocella sp.
CGCCGCTTTTTTTCAAAAAAGCGGCTGCTTACTTGGATGTGTCACTGTCTTCGCGGATTGGTATTAATCCAGACCCGGGAGGCTCAAACGCCCTTGGCCCAGAGGAATCAGAGTTTTTTGCTTGTTTTTGTCCACAACAGGAAGTGCTGCCTTGCTTCGAGACTCTTTCTTTCGGTGGTGGGTATTATTTCGGCGCGCGGCCGCCCCAGCATCCCCGCGCGCAGGTTCTTCAAACCCAGGCAAACGCTGCCTGTATCGCCACCGGGTGCAGCCCCCTGGCGGCGGCCTCGGCGGCGGCCTCATCGGGGTGGAGCGCGTGGATGCCCGATAACACCCATAACGCAGCGATCCCCGCCGCCTTTGCCCCCGCGATGTCGGTGCGCAGTGAATCACCCACTGCCAGCACATTGGCGGCGGGCAAACCCAACATCCCCAGCGTCGGCGCATAAATTGCGGGGTCGGGTTTTCCGCGCAGTATCACCTCACCGCCCATATCCTCGTACATCTCCGCGAGCCACCCGGCACAGATAATCCGCTGCCCGTCTCGCACCACCTCCAAATCCGGGTTGGCGCACACCATCGGCAGGCCAGCCGCGCGCGATGCCGTCAACACGGGCACGTAAACCACCGGGTCCTGCGGCCCCAGAATGTCATCCGGGCCAGTGTTCAGCAGAAAATCCGCGTCAGCCGGGCGCTCAACCTCGGTCAGATCAAGCCCGGCGAATACATCGCGGTCTCGCATCGGCCCGAGATGATAGAGCCTGCGGCCCAGCCCGGCGAACTCATCCGTGCGGTCGCGCAATGCGGCATGCACGGCCTCCCCGCTCGACATGATCCCCGCGTACAGCGCCGGCCCGATGCCCATGGCGTCCAGCGCCTCCCCCACTGAGGCCGCGCGGCGCGGCGCGTTGGAGAGAAACACCACGGGCTTGCCCGCCGCGCGCAACCGCGTCAGGCAATCCACCGCCCCCGGATAGGGGGCAATGCCATTATGCACGACCCCCCATAAATCCACGATGAACCCGTCATAGTTATGGGCAAGTACGGCAAATCCGCTCAACGCCCGGCCCCCACGGCGTCACCCACACAGGCAAACCCACGCGCCCGCAAGAGATCCGCCAGCCCGGATTTCAGGCGCGGGATCAAGGCGGGCCCGCCATAGGCAAACCCGGTGTAAATCTGCACCAGCGACGCCCCGGCCAGAATTTTGGCGAAAACCTGCGCAGGTGTGGCAACCCCGCCCGCGCCGATCAATATAAGCCTGCCCCCCGCCAGCCTGTGCGCCCGGGCGAGCATCGCCGTCGATGGCCCGAACAATGGCGCGCCGGACAAGCCTCCCGATTCCGTGCGATGATGCCCGCGCAACGAATCCGGGCGGGTGATCGTGGTGTTCGAGATGATCAGCCCGGCAATCCCTTGGGTTTTTGCCACCGCGATAATCGTCTCCAGTGCCGCCTCTGCCAGATCGGGCGCGATTTTCACGAATAACGGCTTATCGGTGCGCACCGCCTGCAAAATCTCGGTCAGCCGCGCCTCTGATTGCAGATCGCGTAAGCCCGGCGTGTTCGGCGAAGAGATGTTGATCGTGACATAATCCGCCAGCGGCGACACCGCCGCAACCAAAGCCGGATAATCCACCAGCGGGTTCGCACCTTGCTTGTTGATGCCGACATTGGCGCCGATGGCGATGGCTGCCCGGTCGGCACGCGCGAGGTTGCCGGTAAACACCCCGATCCCGGCATTGTTGAACCCCATGCGGTTGATCACCGCTGCATCCTCGGCCAGCCGGAACAGACGCGGGCGCGCATTGCCCGGTTGCGGGCACGGCGTCACGGTCCCAGCCTCGATGAACCCGAAACCCAACCGCCCGAGGGCATTGACCGCCACGGCATTTTTATCAAACCCGGCAGCCAGCCCGATGGGGTTTGGCAACACCCGGCCAAAAGCATTCACCGCCAGAATCGGGTCATCTTCTGCCTTGTCGCGTCCGGCCAGCCCGAATCGCAGCGCCCGCAATGACAGATCATGCGCCAGTTCGGGGTCGAGCCGCCGCAGCAGCGGTTGCGCGAGCGTGGTGGCGAAACTCACTTGACGTAAACGTCGACGCCCGCATTCAGCCCGGCTGTTTTGGCCGAGCGCGAGACATGGTCAGGGGCCACGCCATCGGCGATGATCGCGGCGGCAACCATTTTGGCCGTGTCGTCCAAATCATTCAGCGTTGTCGCCCCGGTATCCGGCCCGGTGGCGACAGGGGCCTGCGCCTCCACATCGAACATCACGCCGGGTTTGATCGCGCGCGCCTGCGCCACGGCTTTGGCCAAAGGCGCGGCAAAATCGGTGGTTCCGGGCAAAATGGTCACCAGCGGTATCCGCCCGGCGAAAGCCTGGGTCGCCGATATACTGGCGGTATCCGCCCCCGCCGGGTTGGGGGCTAAGGTCTGCCGCCCGGGCAGCGTACAGCCCGCCAGGGCAAACAACGTGAACAGGGCGATCAAGGGGGTTCCACCGGTCATGCGCATATCCCAGATGTAGCCACCCCCGGCTTGCACCACAACCAGGGGGCCCGCATTGTGGCGCAAAGGAGCAAGATATGTTCGACCTGATCATTCGCGGCGCCACTCTGGCAGACGGGCGGCGCGATATCGATATTGGCATTAAGGGCGAGCATATCATCGCCGTCGCGCCGTCTTTGGGTGGTGACACAGGGTCTGAGATCGCAGCGCATGGCCGCCTCGTCTGCCCGCCTTTCATCGACCCGCATGTGCATCTTGATTCCACCCTGTCACTCGGCCTGCCGCGCATGAACGCCTCGGGCACCTTGCTGGAGGGCATTGCTCTGTGGGGGGAGCTGAAACCCGCCCTCACCGCTGAGGCGATCTATAACCGCGCGAAACAGCTTTGCCTGTGGTCAATGGCGCGCGGTACGCTGGCCATCCGCAGTCATGTCGATATCTGCGATGACCGGTTGCTCGCTGTCGATGCGCTGCTTGCCTTGCGCGCTGAGATGAAACCCTGGCTTGACATCCAGCTCGTCGCCTTTCCCCAGGACGGGTTTTCCCGCTACCCCGGGTCAGAGCGTAATTTGCTGCGCGCGCTCGACAAAGGCGTGGATATCGTCGGCGGCATCCCGCATTTTGAACGCACCATGGAAGACGGCGCGATGAGCGTGCGGGCGCTTATGCGCATCGCCGCCGAACGCGGGCTCATGGTGGATATGCATTGCGACGAGACCGACGACCCGCTCTCCCGGCATATCGAAACCCTGGCCGCGCAGACCCTGGCGCACGGCATGGGCGGGCGCGTCGCGGGCTCGCATCTCACCTCCATGCACAGCATGGACAATTATTACGTCAGCAAGCTGATCCCGCTGATCCACGAAGCCGGGGTCGCGGCCATCGCCAACCCGCTCATTAACATAACCCTGCAAGGCCGCCACGACACCTACCCGAAGCGACGCGGCATGACCCGCGTGAAGGAACTGATGCAGGCCGGTATCACCGTCGGCTTCGGGCATGATTGCGTGATGGACCCCTGGTATCCGCTGGGCAGCCACAACATGCTGGAGGTCGCCAATATGGCGCTGCATGTTGGCCAGCTGACCGGCATCGCTGACATGCAATCCTGCTTTGCCGCCGTCACGGAAAATTCTGCCCGGATCATGAACCTGCCGGATTACGGCATCAAACCCGGCTGTTACGCGGACCTCCTGATCCTTCAGGCCGCCGACCCGGTGGAGGCGATCCGCATTTCGGCCGAGCGGCTATTCGTGCTGCGCCGGGGCAAAATCCTCGCCCAAGCCACCCCCCGCGCCAGCACGCTGCATTTCAACGGTCTGGAGACAGTGGTGGATTTCACCCGCGCCAATCTGGCGGCGCAATAGCCATGGATGTGCAGATGGATGTTCTTTTGTCAATGAAACAGACCTTTGTGACTCGGGCTTATGGGCGTTGGTATCGTCAGCGCCCGCGGCCAGAATTCACAAAAAGTTTTTGCGCGCTTTTTTCAAAAAGTGCTGCTTCAGGGCATGTCCAGCCCGGCATCGAGCCGCAATGCCTCGCCCGCCAGATACAGGCTGCCACAGATTAAAACCCGGGTCGGGTGGGTAATCTGGGCCAGCGCGCCGCGAATGGTCGGGCCGGGGGTGGCGGTGTTTTGTGTGGCAGCGATGATGGCGGCAACCGGTAATGCGAGGTGCTGGTTGGGCTCCGCCACCGCGAAGATGCGCGCGGCATGAGGGTTGATGATGCGCGCGAATTCATGCACGTCTTTCGATTGTTTCATCCCCAGGATGAGCGTCGTCGCGCCCTCCCACGCGGCAAGCTGGGCCGCAAGGGCGACCGCACCGCCGGGGTTATGCGCGCCGTCTAGCCATAAGGTCGAACCACGGGGCAGCGCCTGGGCGAGCTTGCCGCGCAGCGGCTGGAGGCGGGCGGGCCAATCGACGGTGCGCAAGCCGGTGGCGATGGCGGCGTCGGGCAGGGCGATGCCCGCTTCGCGCAGGGTCATAATGGCGATGCCCGCGTTTTCCATCTGGTGGGCCCCGGCCAGGGCGGGTGTGGGCAAAGCCCGGCCATTAAGGCTGATGCCGTCTGCCAGTGGTTCGACCTGCCAGTCCCGGCCACGGGCGCATAATGGAGCGCCGTGCAAGGCGGCCTCACGCATGATGGCGGCCATCGCGGCCTCGGGTTGGTGGCCTGTGATGACGGGGATGCCGGGCTTGATGATCCCCGCTTTTTCCGCCGCGATGGCGGCCAGCGTGTCGCCCAGAAACTCCTGATGGTCGAGTGAGATGGCGGTGATGGCGCAGGCGACAGGCGTGACGAGGTTGGTGGCGTCAAACCGCCCGCCGAGCCCGACCTCGACCACGCAGAGATCCGCCTTATGGCGCGCGAACAGCAAAAACGCGGCGGCGGTGATCGCCTCGAACACGGTGATCTGGTTGTTCTGGTTGGCGGCCTCGACCGCCGCCAGCGCCTGGGCCAGCGCATCGTCGGTGACAAGCGCGCCCGCCAGGCGGATGCGTTCATTGAACCGCACCAGATGCGGCGAGGTATAGACATGCACGCGCAAGCCCGCAGCCTCGGCCATGGCGCGGATGAAGGCGCAGACGCTGCCCTTGCCATTGGTGCCCGCGACATGGATGACCGGCGGCAAATGGTGCTGCGGGTTGCCGAGTGCGGCCAGCAGCCGGACCAGGCGGTCGAGCTTCAGATCGATGAGTTTGGGGTATAACCCGTGCAGCCGGGCCAGGCTGGCGTGCAGATCGGTCATGGGGGCGGCAGGATCAGGCGGTCACGCGGCTATGGGTTGCTTATTCGCGGTCAGCAGCATGATCAGCCGGGCGAGCATGGCGGGGAGTTCGGCGCGTTTGACCACCATGTCGATAATGCCATGGGCGAGCAGATATTCCGCGCGCTGGAAGCCCTCAGGCAGTTTTTCCCGCACGGTTTGTTCGATGACCCGCGCGCCCGCGAAGCCGATCAGCGCGCCGGGTTCGGCAAGCTGGATATCGCCCAGCATGGCGAAGGAGGCCGTCACGCCGCCGGTGGTGGGGTCGGTGAGCACCACAATGAAGGGCAGCCCGGCCTCACGCACCATTTGGGTGGCGATGATCGAGCGTGGCATCTGCATCAGGCTCACCGCACCCTCCTGCATCCGCGCCCCGCCCGAGGCGGTGAACACCACCAAAGGGGCGGCCTGCAGCACCGCGAGCCGCGCCGCCGCCACCAGACCGTCACCCACGCCGCCACCCATGGAGCCTGCCATGAACTCAAACGACATGGCCGCCACCACGGCGTGGTTACCGCCGATATTGCCATGCGCGACCAGCAGCGCGTCATCCTGCCTGGTCGCCTCCCGGGCATCACGCAGGCGGTCGGCATAGCGTTTCTGGTCGCGGAATTTCAACGGGTCGGGCACGGGCTTGGGCAACTCGATCCGGGTAAAGGCGCCGTCATCGAAGGTCCAGGCCAGACGGTCTTGCGCGGTGGCGCGCATATGGTGGCCGCAATGCGGGCAGACCTTGCGGCTCGCCTCCAGTTCCCGGTGGAAGATCATTTGCTGGCATTGCGGGCATTGGTGCCACAGATGATCCGGGGCTTCCTTGCGGCCTAAAAAGGTGCGGATTTTCGGGCGGACGAATTCGGTGAGCCAACTCATGCGATAGATTTAGACGGAATTAAGGATCAGGGGAAGGAAGAAGGGTCAAGCCGTTGCGCGGCCCAGGCACCGGCTTCGGCTACCACGGCATCTTCATCGTTTGCCAGGGCCCGCGCCGCCGGGCGCAAGGCGGCGGATTGGCTGTTGCCGATGGCGATGGCGACGTTGCGGGCAAAGCGGGCGCGACCGATGCGCTTGATGGGGGAGCCCGCGAACATTGTCCGGAACCCGGCATCATCGAGCATGGCCAAACTGGCCAGGCGCGGCGCGGTCAGGTCCTCGCGCTGGGTGAGTTTTGCCTCATGCCCGGCTTGGGCGAATTTGTTCCAGGGGCATACCGCCAGGCAATCATCGCAGCCATAAATGCGGTTGCCGATGCCCGGTCGCAGGGCCTCAGGGATCGGGCCTTTATGCTCGATGGTGAGGTATGAGATGCAGCGCCGCGCATCCAGCCGATAGGGGGCGGGAATGGCGTCTGTCGGGCAGGCGGTGATGCAGGCATGGCAATTGCCGCATCTATCCGCGTGTGGTGCATCCGGCGGCAGGCTGAGCGTGGTGAAGATCTCGCCCAGCAGCAGCCAGGAGCCGTGGCGGCGGGAGACGAGGTTGGTGTGTTTGCCGGTCCAGCCCAGCCCGGCTTGTTGGGCCAGCGGCTTTTCCATCACGGGCGCGGTATCGACGAAAACCTTAACCCCCGCGCCGCGCCGCGCAACAAACTGCGCGAGGTGCTTGAGCTTGCCCTTGATGACATCATGATAATCCCGGTTGCGGGCATAGACCGAGATGTTCCCGGCCTCGGGGATGCGGGTGGCGGCCAGCGCGTCGCCGAAGGGCGCGTAAGACAGGCCGAGCGAGATCACGCTGATCGCCTCCGGCCACAGGGTTTGCGGGTCGGCGCGTTCAGCGGCGCGGGTCTCCATCCAGCCCATGCTGCCGTGGTGCCCGGCTTTGAGGTATTCGTGCAGGCCCGATGCGCGCGCGGGTGGCAGGCTGGCGCGTGTAATGCCCACGGAGTCGAACCCCAAAGCGTGCGCCTTGGCGATGATCGCGGCTTTCAGGGCTGATTCGGTCACACGCGCTCCACAAAAAGATGGCCAGACGAGACCCTGGCCATCTTTTGCATCAATTCATGTCGCGGTCATCCGGAGAGTGTCGCGGCACCGCCGCCGTAATTGGTCTGGGAGGGAACTGAACAGGTAAAGCCCTCCACCGCGTTCCAGTACCCCAGATCGTCATGCTGGTAGGAGCCCATGTCGTTCCAGTACAGCGCGTAGGTTTCCGGTTGGACGGAGTTACAGGAAATAGCACCGAATTGCGGGTTGGCGATGGGGTCTATCGGCAGGCCGTCGGCGTTGTAGCCGGGCACGGCTGAGCCGTTATTGGTGAACCCGGCATAGGTGGTGGCAGCACCGGGGTTGTAGCATTTATGCGAGGTTTGCAACGGCATGTCCTGGTCCAGCAGACCGCCGCCGCGCGCCGCCGGGGTTTCCGTGACCACGTAATCCCCTACAAATTGGCCGCTGTTCCATAGCCCCGCCGCGCCGATTTGCTGGTACGCGGGTGTGGTGTTGGTCGGCGTGTATAAAGGTGGTGAAGTGTTGGTGACCGAAGCGCCGGTGAGGGAGTCTGTATACGTTCTGCCGTCATAGACCGGGTCCAGCGCGATGACGTTGCCGCTGGAATCCTCGATCATGTTATAATAATCGGGCAGAATCGCGTGGTTGGTGGCATCGACCGGTACCTGTGTACCCAATTGCTGGATGAGCAAGGCGCAATCATTATAGGCCGAGGTTTGGGGCGTGGCGCAATCATTGGCGTCAATATTATTATCGCCGATCGGCCACCCCCACCACGGGTCGAGGCTAGATGCCGTGATCCCGCCATCGGCGGCATTGCTGTTGGCGGTACACCCGCTGACCGTGGGGGTGAAGATATCGGCGCTGTTGCCGCCGGTTAAAACATCCGAGGCGGCGTTGTTCTGGAATGTCAGTTTCTGGTCCGATGTGATCGGGTACCAGGTGGAATACACGTTCATGCCCTGTGAATAGCTGAAAAGGGTTTGCGCGTTGGCGCCGCTATTGCCGCCCTGGCTGTAATAGGAGGATGCCACAGGCGCGCTGATGCTAGTGTTCGCCCGCGGCCAATTCGGGCACATGGCCTGCACATCATAGACTTGCCCGTTTACGGTAAATGGTTGCGGGTAGCCCGAGAGAAACGGTGTCAGCGCATGGTTGGTATTATAGGTGGGCGGTTCACCCAGCACCTCATAGGCCGAGGAGAATATGTTCAAACTATCCGAAACCGGGGTGTTGAAACCCTGGCTGAGAGAGCCGTAGAGATTATTATCCGGGCAAAAGCTATAAAGGGCAACCGGTTGCGCCACCGCCGCGTAGCAATATGTTGTGTAATATCGGGCATTTTTGCGTATCGGGCACTTATTCCCGGGGTCCACCCCTCCGGTACTGAAATAGCAATTGCCAGCATGGCCGTCTGCCAGGGTACAAACACCATAGTTATAATTCGTCATCGTGTCGCCATTGGGATAGAATGTCCCTGAGCTCGACCCGGCTGGTGTCACGAGGATATGGTCATAGATCGGCGTATAATTGGCCTGGATGTAACTATTCGCCCCCGTATCGTTCACGAAAGTAAAGGCGATCGGCTGGTTCTGTTGCAATGAGATCGAGCCGCCAGCGCCGCCGGTGCCGTTTGAGTTCGACTCCGCGACAAACAGATAATTACATTGGGTCACGCCATTGGCGGGCGGCACCAGGTTCTCATACTGGATCGGCCCCGCGACATTGCTGCAATCTGAATTGGGGGCGGGCACCTCGTTATAATTGGCCGAATTGCCGGGGCCATCCATCGGCACCGCATAGGCGTAAATGCCGCTGAGGTCGCCCGCCGAGCCGAAACCCGGGCTGGGCGGGATGTTTTTACCGCTGACCACATAAGGCGGGAAATTCGCTGTGCCGACGCTGCGCACGGTCAGCGTCTCGGCCGGAATGAGAAACGCGAACAACGAGTTTTTCAGCGTCGCGGTCTCGGTCACCACCACGCAATACTCGAAAGTGGCAACACCGCTGGCATTGGTCGGACAGCCTGTGACCGGTGTGGTCGAGAAGGCCTGGGTGCCGCCGCATTGGTTTGTGGTCTGTGC
>JAQNCU010000090.1 GCA_029077775.1 Acidocella sp.
GAGCAGGCCCCCGGAATATTCCAGATGCAAAGCCTCATGCACCATGCTGAGTTCAAGATGCCCGCTTGGGTTATCGACCGGTATGCGTCCGGTCTCGGTTAAGGCCACGGCCAGCGTGGCGGCCAGGGCAAAGCCGAGTGACACCGAAATGCCAAGCGGCTGCGCCCGCAACGCCACGGAGATACCATCCAAACTGGGGCTATGCGCGATTTGCACGAAGCTCAGCACGATCACCAGCATCGTTGCCTCGGCGAACAGGCTGAACAGTATTTCGCGGGCGGCGGCGGCACCGCTGAAGCCAAACCCGGTCTCCAGGGCCGCCATTAATATTGCCGCGCGCGCCAGCGCCAGCAACCCGATAACGGTGATAAAATCGCTTAAGCCAGCGGTTACCATGCCGGTGCAAAATCCTGGCACCAGCGTCGCCACGGTTATGAAGGCGGACAAGGCCAAGAGCGGCCATATGTGGTAGGCGGCTGTGGCGGTCTCCGGCACCAGAATGATCTTGGATAATTGCCGTCGTAAATTGGCATAGGGTTGCCAAATCGGCGGCCCCACCCGGCCTAACAAACGCGCGCGCCATGTGGCCACCACCCCGGCCAGCAACGGTGCCAGAGCCAGCACCAAAGCGATATGCAGGATTGTGGCGACCAGCTGGGCCAGGAGTAGGAGGGCGCTCATCCGCCTTCGCTCACACCCAGCGTCAGCAAAAATACCACCAGCGCCGCGAACACAAAGACCAGGCGCTGGCGGATCGTGCTGCGCCGGATGATCTCGGCGGCCCGTGTTATGCGAATGTTCAGCCGGGCGAGCGGCAGCAATACATAGGTCTCGCCGGGGTCCGCCAGCCCGGCTGCCGCCTTGCCCGCCAGCACGCCACCGCTTATGGCGCGCATCACGGGCTCAGCAAACCCCGTGGCGCTTAGCTGTGTTGTTGGCTCACCAAACGGCAGCCAGACCGGCGGCGGGCCGAAACCGCCATTCCAGGGTGCTGCCTCACGCGTGCCGCGCGCGCCAAGCCACCGCAGCATTGCCCACGCGCCGCCAGCGGCAAGGATCAGCAACACCGCCAGGGATAAAGGCGCATAGGCCAATGGCAGCGGGTCCGCATCGGGGATGAGGAGCCGAATGACCGGGACCATCGCGCCCACAACCAGCCCTGGCAAAAGGGAAACAAGGATGATCAGCAAGGCCAGCAACCCCATGCTGATCTGGGTTGGCACATCCGCATCCGCCGCCGCGGCGGCATGCAGGCTGCGCGGGCGGCCCAGAAACCCAATGCCGATGATCCGCACAGCCGCCGCCAGCGCCAGGGCGGCACCTACGCCCAGGCTCGCAACCAAGGCAATAAAGCCGATCCGCGCCAAAATGCCCCCGGTTGCCGCCGCCGCGATGACGGCGTGCAGTAGCAGGAATTCGGGCGCAAAACCGGGGCCGAGCGGCAAAGCCGCCATGCCCATTGCCCCCATGATCATCAACCCGCCGAGCCGGGGCATGCCGCGCATCAACCCGCCCAGCCAATTGAGTGAATTGGTCCCCGTGGCGTTTTTCACGGCCCCGACGCCGAGGAACAAAAGCGGCTTGAACAACCCATGCGCCACGGCGCAGAGCAACGCACCCTGCAACGCCAATGCCGCCAGGGCCGGATCGCCCATCGCCTTGGCCCGCAATCCAACGCCCAGCCCCACCGCGATCAGGCCGACATGCTCGACGGTTGAGCAGGCGAGCACGGTTTTCAGGTCAATTTCCAGCATCGCCCGCAACGATCCGATCAACACCGAGGCAATGCCAGCGATGATCAGCACCACCCCCCACCAGGGCTGCGCCGCCGCGCCGAACACTATAAAGCCGTATCGAATGACCACATAGAGTGCGATTTTAACCATGCCGCCGGACATCACCGCTGAGGCACCGGCGGGCGGTGCTGTGTGCGCGCGCGGCAGCCACACATGCAGCGGTGCCAGCCCGGCTTTAGCCCCCGCACCCAGCAGCACGAGCATGAAGGCGAGGCTGGAGGCAGGCAGAAACACCGCCGGGATAAGACACGCTGCCGAGGCCATGGCGGTGCCGATATACAAGGTCGCGGGGCGTTGGTCGCCACGCAACACCAACAGCCACGAGGCCGCACTCATCAGTTCGAAGCCAAAAATCAGCGTGAAACCATCCGCCGCGGCGAGTGCCACCACCATGCCGCCCGCAAACACCCAGAAGGCGGGCGAGGCGCGCATATCCGCAATGGCGCTGGCGATGATTTGCGGCGCCAAGATACAAAGAAACAGTGCGGAGAGTGCGTCGATATGCCAATGCAGACCCTGCCCTGGCAAACCGAACATGACCGTAAAATAGGGCTCCACCTTGTCAGGTTAGCAAACCCGCCCCCGCGCCGGAAGCGGGCAGGGCATTGGGGCTTTTTATCCGAGCAGGGCGGCGATGGCCTCCTGTTCCTCGGTCAGTTCTTTCAACGTATGGGCGATGCGCCCTGTGGAGAATTCATCGATCGGCAGGCCCTTGACGCGATGATAGTCGCCACCCTCGCAGATTACGGGCACACCGAACATGATATCCTCCGGCACGCCGTAATCTCCGTCGGAAGGCAAGCCCATGGACACCCAGCGCCCGTTGGTGCCGAGCACCCAGTCGCGCACATGGTCGATCGCCGCGTTGGCGGCCGACGCGGCGGAGGACAGGCCGCGTGCCTCGATGATCGCCGCGCCGCGCTTGCCGACCGCGTTGAGATAGGTTTCGCGGTACCAGGTCTCATCGTTGATGATCTCGGAGATCAATTTACCCTTGACCGTGGCGAACCGATAATCGGCGTACATGGTTGGCGAATGGTTGCCCCAGACCGCGACCTTTTCAATATCCGCCACCGCGACCCCGGCCTTTTCAGCCAACATCGAGGTCGCGCGGTTATGATCGAGCCGGAGCATCGCGGTGAAAGCCGCCTTCGGCAAATCGGGCGCGGATTTCATGGCGATATAGGCATTGGTGTTGGCCGGGTTGCCGACCACCAGAATTTTGACCGTCCGCTTGGCGGACTCGTTCAGCGCCTTGCCCTGAACCTTAAAAATTTCAGCATTGGCGGCCAGCAGATCCCGGCGCTCCATCCCCGGCCCGCGCGGACGTGAGCCAACGAGGATGCCGATATCGATATCCTTGAATGCCACATTCGGGTCATCGGTGGGCTCCACCCCGGTGAGCAGCGGGAAGGCACAATCGTTCAATTCCATGATCACGCCGGTCAGCGCCTTCTGCGCCACAGGCAAATCGAGCAGCGAGAGGATGACGGGCTGGTCCTTGCCCAGCAGGTCGCCGTTGGCGATCCGAAACAGCAGCGCGTATCCAATCTGGCCGGCGGCACCGGTCACGGCAACGCGCATGGGGGTTTTCATGTCTTTGAACTCCGGATTTTTTCTGCGTTTCCCTTATCCCTTCGCGGTGCCCATCTCAAGGGCTATCCTGGTTCAGCCCACCACCAGCGGAATCGGGTTGGCGGCATTGCCCACCGAGGCCAGAATACCGGGCAGCGCGTCGCCGTCTGATTGCGTCATGATCGGGCCGTTTGATGATGAAAAATCAATTTGCGTGCCCGCGACCACGCGCACACCCGGGCAGCGGGGCAACAGCCCAAGGGGTAAGGCGGCGCCCGCCAGCAAGGCCGGAAATGTCCCCGGATGCTCAAACAGCGCCACCTGAAACCCAGGCGCGGTGGGCGCAGCGTTAGGGGCAAGCAAATAGGGCCCGCCATAGAGCCGGCCTTTGCTGACCACCACGCTCGCGGCTTCGTAATCATGGCCATCGACGCTTAAGCGCACGCCGGGGAATTGATAGGCAACGGACTCCCACAGTGATTGCCAGACATAAGCCCCACGCCCGATCATTCGCTTCAGCAAAGGCGGCAGCCCGTGCACCACCGCGCCGTCAAACCCCAGCCCGATCATTTGTACGAAGACATGCTGCCCCCGGTCCAGCCGCGCCAAGCCGGGCCAGAGCGGTTTGGTCCGGCGATAGGCGAGCGCGTTGGCGATGGCGCGCGGGCTGGTGGAGAGCCGGTATTCCTTCGCCAGAACATTGGCGGTGCCGAGCGGAATGATCCCGAGTGCGGTTTTGCTCCCCAGCAATCCGTTCGCGACCTCGGCGATGGTGCCGTCGCCACCGGCAGCCACCACCATGTCAAGCCCAGCCTGCGCCGCGGCCCTGGCCAAAGACGTTGCGTGTCCGGCATGCTGCGTCTCTGCGACCTCAACCCGCACGCCATTTACGACCAACAGATCAAGCACCCGCCAGAGTGAAGCGGCGCGTCGGCGCCCGGCAACGGGATTGAAAACCACCAGCATCACCAAATTTCCTATATCGTGCGCGGGCCAAAAATCGGGCCGTCGGAATTGTCCGAGCCAAATTATCCATCTGCCCTGTCAAGGTTACCAAGTGATGTGAGATTCGTGACCGTATCGTGACAATAAAATCCCCAAAGACCATTGATTACGTCACGGAAACTTCACTGTTTGCAACGCGGGGTATTGACCTATCCAGGCGCCATGAACGCATCTTCCCCTGCCCGGCATCTCAATGTCACCGCCTATCGCAGTATTTTTATTTCCGATACGCATCTTGGCACCCGTGGTTGCCGCGCTGATTTCCTGGCTGATTTTCTGAAGTCCGTTTCCTGTGAGAACCTTTTTTTGGTTGGTGACATCATCGATGGCTGGCGGCTGCGCCGGTCCTGGTTCTGGGATCATCATCATGATGAAGTGCTGCGGCTTGTTTTGCGCGCCGCGCGGGGTGGCACCAATGTGGTTTACGTGCCCGGTAATCATGATGAGATGATGCGCAAATACGTGTCATTAGGTCTCGAAGTGTGTGGTGTGAAATTGCAAATGGAGGCGGAGCATGTCACCGCCGATGGTAAAAAATTGCTGATCACGCATGGCGATGCGTTTGACTCCGTGGTTCGCCACGCCAAAATCCTGGCGCTTTTGGGGGATTGGGCCTATACGGTTGCCCTTGGTGTCAACCGGTATTTCAACCAAATTCGGGTCCGCCTTGGGTATTCCTATTGGTCGCTTTCCGCCTGGCTGAAGCTGCAAGTCAAGGAGGCCGTAAAGGCGATTGACAGGTTCGAGACAGCGCTTGCCGATGACGCGCAGAAGCGAGGGTTCGACGGTGTGGTCTGCGGGCATATCCACCACGCTGAAATGCGCATGGTCAATGGCGTGATGTATCTGAACGATGGTGACTGGGTGGAAAGCTGTACCGCGCTTGTTGAACACCATGATGGCCGGCTTGAATTGGTAGATTGGGTAGCGCGTAATAAGCTCTCATTACTCACCGCTTCGGCGGCCAAGCCCAGCACCGCGAAGGCTGCGGTCCTCGCTGCCATGACGGCCGAGATTGCTGCCGCCAGTGCGTGTTCGATCAAGGTCTGACACGCTGCAAGCATTTTCAGGCTTACAGCGGATACTCATCGTCACCGATGCCTGGGCCCCGCAGGTCAACGGTGTGGTGCGTACCTTGCGTACCATTACCCACGAAATTCAGGGGATGGGAAAAACGGTCGAGATCATCGGCCCGGACCGGTTCAATACCGTTCCGATGCCATCATATCCCGAAATTCGCCTTGCGATTTTACCCGCCCGCAAGCTCGCGCGGCTGATTGAGGCCTTTGCGCCAGACGCCCTGCACATCGCAACCGAGGGGCCGCTCGGCATGGCGGCACGGCGCTATGCCATCCGGAATGGATTCACCTTTACCACCGCGTTTCATACGCGCTTTGCCGAATATCTGCGCGCGCGCACCGGTATGCCGCTGCGCCTGACCTATTCATGGTTGCGCTGGTTCCACGGTGCCGGGGCCGGAATGATGGTGGCCACGCAATCATTGCGTGATGAAATGGCGGTGCGCGGATTTCGTAACATTCGCGCCTGGTCGCGCGGGGTGGATTTGCAGGCATTCGCGCCGGAACCGGCCGAGGATTGGCAACTCCCGCGCCCGATCTTCGTTTATGTCGGGCGTGTCGCGGTTGAGAAAAATCTGCGCGCTTTTTTAGACCTCTCGCTCCCGGGATCGAAACTGGTGGTGGGGGACGGCCCGCAGCGCAAATCGCTGGAGCGCGCCTACCCTGATGCGCATTTCGCGGGCGCGCGCCACGGTGCGGCCCTTGCCAGCGCCTATGCCGGGGCCGATGTGTTCGTCTTCCCCTCGCGGACCGATACATTCGGCCTGGTGGTGCTCGAAGCTTTGGCCTCAGGCCTGCCGGTTGCGGCCTATCCTGTCACCGGGCCGCTCGACATTTTGGGCGCGGCACCCGCCCCTGTCGGCGCGCTGGATGCCGATTTGCGGCAGGCCGCCTTGGCCGCCCTGACGATCGACCGCAGCGCTTGCCGCCCCTATGCTGAGAGCTATTCGTGGACTGCCTGTGCGCAGCGTTTTATGGATAATCTGGTGCCAATGCAGGGTTTTAGAACGTTTTCCGATCAATCGGAAACGCTCTAAACTTATTTTTGTGAGCACTGTCCGATCAGGTCGTCTCGGTGAGTCAACCTGATCGGATATTGCTCTGGTCTCATTACCAGCGCGTGACGGACAGTGCCCTGCGCCTGCGCCATCGCACTTAGATGTCGGCGTGAGCCTGGGCGCGGATAACGCCACGACAGACCATAGGCGGCGAGGTTTATGAGCACGATGGGACTGGCCAAGTCGCCAAAGCGACCTATTTATAATAACTGCTGGTGTCGTTGCTGGCGTTGTGAATCATAGGGTCTTTAATGGTTGTATTACTGCTTGCCGTGCTGTTCCTGTTCATTATGCCAGCATTGCTTTATTTGATGGGTTGGTTGGCGTCGCGCTATACCAACAGGGCGTATTCCCGCAAAAATTTCCTGGTCGGCCGTAACGAGGATGACCCTGCGCCAGATGGTGAGACGGGGATGGAGGTTTAGACGTAACGGTGCCACCATCCGGCTCAGGGATGGGCTAGATCTTTGACCATGACCCGATTGCGCAATGCCGTCACGCCCCAATCTATCGCCCATGAGCACACATCTTAACCGCATCACGGCGCCCAACCTCACCACCCGCGATCTACCCGGGCTTGCCGATGATGTTCCAGGCCTGATCGGGGACATTCGGTCTGACCACGCGGGAGAGACCGGCGCGGTGGCGATCTATCTCGGTATTCTTGCGGTTACGCGCGACCCGCAGATCCGGTGTTTCGCGACCGCGCATCTGGCAACCGAGCGCGAGCATCTGAAGCGCCTGGAGGCCATTTTGTCGCCCGGGCAGCGCAGTGCCTTGCTTCCGCTCTGGCGGGTTGCTGGCTGGCTCACGGGCTTTCTGCCCGCACTTATTGGCCCCCGCGCTGTTTACGCGACGATCGACGCGGTCGAGACATTTGTGGATCAGCACTATGAGGACCAGGTACGCAAGTTGCCGGAGCATGGACAGGGCGGCGCGTTGCGGTCGCTTCTATTGGCTTGCCAGGCTGACGAGATTCACCATCGCGACGAGGCGCGCGCCGCCCAAACTGCCGCCGCCGGGAGGATGGTTCGCCTTTGGCAGCGGCTGGTGGGGACAGGCAGCGCGCTCGCGGTTGCGGCGGCGCGGCGTATCTGATGCCCGAGCCGTTAACCGTTTATTACGATGGCGGCTGCCCTGTCTGCGCGCGGGAGATTAACCTCTATCGGAACCGCCCGGGGTGTCGGTCATTTGTATGGGTGGATGTGATGCAGGCGGATGAGGTGACCCTCGGCCCTGGATTGTCGCGCGAGGCCGCACGCGCGCGGATGCACGTGCGGCGCGCGGACGGAACGCTCATTGCTGGTGCGGCGGCGTTTGCGGAGATCTGGCGTGGCATGCCGGGTCTGCGTTCGCTTGGCAAGCTTTTGACCGTTCCACCATTCAGCATCTTTGCTGAGCTTGGTTATCGCGTGTTTTTGCGCGCACGGAAATTGTGGCGGTAACAAGCGGGACAGGCTTGGCGTGTTGCAACGCATACGCCGAATTTTCGATTGGACCGGGATCTCTCAGGCCAATGGAATCACGATTGAGACGATCGCCTTGGCGGTGTCGCTGACATTGCGGTCATATACATCGTGGGTGATGGCGACGTTCACCCGATAATCCTTCGCGATATAAGACATGTCACCGCCAACCGCCACGGCCTCGGGTGATCCACCGTTGAGCTTGGCGGGCCCTTCGTCGCGCGTGATCTGCTTGTAGAAATAACCGACCGGGCCCGCCGCGAAACGACCAAAAGACTTCATCGCGGTGAAGTCAAAATCGACGGTGGTGCCATTTATGTAATGCTGGGCCTGGTTTTGGAAGTTC
Organism: Acidocella sp.; assembly: GCA_029077775.1. Classification (GTDB taxonomy): domain Bacteria; phylum Pseudomonadota; class Alphaproteobacteria; order Acetobacterales; family Acetobacteraceae; genus Acidocella. The sequence continues at coordinate 8,326 of JAQNCU010000090.1, forward strand.
TTGTCGAGCGTGCCGTGGACGGTGAATTGGTAGCCCGGCGGCAGGTATGAGAGCGAAGCGTCGGGTTCGATCGTCCAGTGATTCTCACCGGTTACCACCGCGGCGGTGGGGCTGTATTGGCCGTTTGGAATGTAGAAGCCCAATTCGCCAGCCGCGAATAAATGATGTCCGAGCGGCCAGCTCAGGCTGATTGGCACAAACTCAGTATCGATGAGGCCAACGCGATTGAAGGTCTTCGAGCCAGCCCTTGGCGGGGTGGTCACGCTGACATTGATGACGCCAGCAGCGCGGATGAAAAAGCCGACATTGGCACCGAGAAATTTCCAGCCAGGGATGTAGCCAAGCGCGCCGGTGTAGCCTGAGACCACCGAATGTGCGCCGGTGAAGCCCCCGGTAGAGTTTGTCGACCGGCCCTGGGAATATGTAGGTTTGAGCGTGACATACACACCTGGTGGCGGCAAGGCGCCGGTGGGAACGCCTAATGTGTTGCCCTCGGGGTATTCTGGGTTGCTGCCGGTTTCCGCCGCCAAGGCGGGGGATGCGGCGAGCGTTATAGACATTGCTGATAACAGCGAAAGCAGTTTAATTTTCATTTTATAACTCCCTTTGTTGACGACTTGGACGCAAAGCCTGCGCGGTTATTTCTTACGTCAGGTGATTTCAAAAACTCGCTTTTCTGTTTGATGGAGGCAATCGCTCACACCCGTTGCGGTAACGAGGTAATTGTCACAGATCACGGCGAACAGATTCTCGGTCTCAAATCCGGGGTGCACCGCGAGGCACATGTCCGGTGCCAGATGCATCGTCTCGTCGTGGCGGATCATCGGACGTTCCACCATGTCGTAGCCTTGCCCGTGTGCGTAGAGCCGACGCTCGATAGGTAAGCCGCGCGATTGCATATAGGCATCGTGACGAGCGGCGATCTCAGCGCAGGACGCGCCGGGTTTTATCAGGCTCAGCGTGTGGGTTTGCGCCTCTTTCATG
>JAQNCU010000091.1 GCA_029077775.1 Acidocella sp.
ACAGGCTGTGACAGTGGCGTTGCTGGGCGCGTTCGGCGCTTGCGCCTCAGCGCAGGCGACGAGGAATAATTTTTTGTTTGGTAATGATGTCTATCAATATTACGAGACGATATGCGGAGGTGCTGGTGCCGGCCCTGGGTTTCATGGCTGTTCAGCCGTGCACACACATATGACCAATACACGGATGACCGACCCTGAGATTATGGAATTGCGGTACCCGGTGCGGGTCGATGAGTTTTCCATTCGTAAAAACTCGGGCGGCGCTGGCGCCTTTCATGGCGGAGATGGCGTTGTCCGAAAATTGCGCTTTCTTGAGCCGATGACCGCGACGATTGTGGCCTCACGCCGCACCGTACCGCCTTTTGGCTTGAACGGCGGTGCGCCCGGCGCTTGTGGCGAACAATTCGTCGCGCGCGTTGATGGCACGGTCGAGGCCCTGTTGGGCAGTGCGGAGACGGAGATGCAGGCCGGAGATGTTTTTGAGATCAGAACACCCGGCGGCGGCGGTTTCGGGCAATCGTGAGAAAATACCGATTCTGGCTTATCCCGGTCGCGATTATCGCCTTTTTGGGTGCCGCGATTCTGGCGTTGCCCGGCTATGTTGCCTCCAACACGCATCGCCAGGCGATCGAGGCCCTGGCCTCCTCGCTGACCGGGCGTCAGGTCAGCATCAAAGGCGATTTATCGCTCGGGTTGTTCCCGTCGCCGCAATTTATCGCAAAGCGCATCACGATCACCGGGCAACACCGCGAGGTCATTACCGCGCGGTCGCTGACGCTGGACATTTCCCTGCCGTCTTTGCTGCATGGACAATTGAGCGCGCGGGATATGACGCTTGAATCACCGGTTATCGCGTTTCCCTGGCCGCTGCCCGGCGGGGCGGCTTCCATTGCCCCGCCGAGTTGGCTGGCGGCGCTGCATGCTGAAATCCATGATGGCACGGTCACAATTGGGGCCGAGACATTCCACGGCGTTGAGGCAAGTATTTTTACCGGCGCCGACGGGGCGGTGACGATTTCGGGGACTGGCGGGTTGTTGGGGCAATCAGTGAAACTCAGCCTGTCACTCGGCGGCGCGCTTTTAAATGGGACGACGCCTTTGACGATCGACGCGCAGGCCGGGACAGCGCGTTTGCATTTTTCAGGCAGCCTGGACGATGAGAGTGTCGTAAGCGGTCAGATCGGCATTGCCACACCGAAAATTTCTGGCACTGCAATGATCCTCGCAAATGCAAACGACCTTCAGATATCCGGTATCCAGGCAAAATCAGGATCGGGGGTTCTGACGGGCGGGGGACGCATTGATTTTGGCGCACCCGATTTGGCGCTTACACTCAACGCAACCGATCCTGATCTGACATCGATGAAAAATCTTTTGGGCGGCTTTTCCGCCATGCCGGTATCCGTGACCCTGAACGCGGATCGGGCGAAACTATGGGGGACGATCATCCCGTCCCTGCGGGTGGCGTTCGATAACAGCCCAGCCGGGCTGAAGGTCGAACAGTTTAAGGCCGATCTGGCGGGCAACGGCACCGTCTCGGCGGCGTTCGATGTATCGCCATCAGGTATGATCACCGGGTCTGCGAGTGCACAAAGTGCCGATCTTGAGACGAGTCTTTCGAGCTTTGGCATTGCAGCACCTGGAAACCTGATTGATGGGCATGTTTCCGCGAGCTTGGGCGGCACGGTCTCGGCCATCGGGCTCAATGGCGTGACCGGCGCCATCGGTGGCGACCCGGTTTCAGGCCGCCTGGTGGTCAGAGGGCGGGACGTTGCGGGTTCCCTGCACTTTGCGGACATCAACATACCGCTGATGGCTGCCTGGCTCCGGACGGCACCCGACACGGGGATCACCGCGAGTGGCGAAATTACGGCGGATCGCGCCAGTCTGGGCGGGTTGAACCTAAAATCCCTTTTACTCGATGCCGATTACAACGGCGCGCTTAATCTGCGCCGGGTTTCGGCTGCGCTCGACCACGGCATGGTATCCGGCAGCCTGTTCATGGATCACGCTGGCGATGTTACATCTGTACAAGGATATCTTGCGCTGCCGTCCGCGGCGATTCTGGCGGCCTTGCTGCCGGCCTCGATCACGCCGCCACCTGTGGTGTTGCAGGCACGATTAAACCTCGTGGTGGCCGCAAGCGGGCCACCCACCGCACTGGCGACGAGTGCTGTCGCGACGCTCGGGACTTATACCGTGACCGCCGCACCGGTGATCGACGCCGCGACGCGGACAGCCATTGGCCCCTTATCTTTGAGGAACCCAAACGCTATTCTGGCACTTAATCAATTTGGCCTTAATCGCGGGTTGGACTGGCCGGGGGCGGGATCTATGTCGCTACGCGCGACGATGGAGGTATCCCCCCATGCGACAGGGTTTTCAGATTTCGTGCTCTCCCTTGGCCGGACGGTGGCGACGGGCCGGTTGCTGCGTCATGATGGCAGTATAGGCGGCACCATCGACGCTGAGACATTGGCGCTCCCGCCGTTACTGGCGACGCTACATCTACCCTGGGCAGCCATCGGGCAGGCACAGGGGCAGATAAAGGTGAATGCTGGGACATTGATTTACCCGGGATGGCCGAGCATTCAGAATTTGAACGCAAAGGTAACGCTGCGGCCACAGATGGCCAAAGTCACGATCATCCAAGCCGGGTTGGCCGGCGGAGAGATGAGTGGCGAGGTATCAGCGACCACAAATATATCGAAGCCGCCTGAGATTTCCGTGTTGCTCGACGCCCTGAAACTCAATGCCGCGTTGATCGATCTGCCCACGTCATTTCCGCTAACTATGCCGGGGGGAACGATCAATGCAAAATTATCCTTAACAGCCTCTGGTTATGATCCGAGAACCTGGCTTGCGACCTTGGGAGGAACCGCCAGCCTGAACAGTAAAACAGGGACGCTGCGCGGATTTAGCCTGATGGGTGCCAAAAAATCGCTGAGCACCCCCGACCGAGCCCGGCGGTTATGGGCGGCGCTCTCATCGGGAGAGAGTGAGTTTACGGAGATCAGCCTTAACGGCGTGATCGCTCATGGCAATTGCACAATCAGCAATGCAAAATTGTTAGGGCCGGATGGCATTGCCCAGGCGACAGGAAGTATCGATCTCTACGACCAGTCTCTTGCTTTGTATTTGACGCTCAGTCCGTCTGTGCGACCGCCGATCGATTTAAAAGAGGTGATTCTGGGGTCCTGGCAATATGCCCGAAAATACCCGAAGCTGGGCAATGCCCTGGCATGGCGACCGGCAGGCTGAGCCATGCCGTGAACGGGATGAGCTAAAGCAATATCCGATCAGGTTGACTTAACGAGACGACCTGATCGGATGAAATTACTCGCAAAAATACTGTTAGAGCTTTTCCGTTTGATCGGAAAACGCTCTAACGTTCCGTCTCATCTGTCTCAGGTTGAACGTCTATGTCAGCGTCTATCACGTCGGCATCGTCATCCAGATCATCGGAATCCTCAAGGATATCTTCGTCTGCCTCGTCATCCGCGACTTCAACGTCGACATCGTCGGGATCGGCAGTCGCCGGTTTCGCGACCTTTTTGGCTTCCTCGGGCATCGGCGCCGCACGTTTCAGCCGTGGCAGCTCAGCAGGCTGTTCGGTGGCACATTTCGGGCAGACTGCCGGGTCCCGGCCGAGATCGAAAAACCTGGCCCCGCAGGAGACACACGTATGTTTTTCGCCGAGTTCAGGTTTCACCATACACAACCCCTGGGTAAAAAAGCGCGACATTCACAAGGGCGGCGCGATGCCATGCCCAGCCAGCGATGTCAAACCTGGAAATGGGATACCGTCGATCCGAGCCCCAGGTTTCCGTTTCAATGAAAAACGCGCTAAGCGCCCGATTATGGACACTCAAGCGCCCCAGCCATTCATTGCGAGCCGCCCAGCCGCCGCTCTGCAGGGCGATATAACGGTTCCTGGCGATAAATCTATCAGTCACCGGGCCTTGATGTTTGGGGCGCTGGCCGTCGGCAAGACGCAGATTTCAGGGATGCTGGAGGGCGAAGATGTGCTGCGGACCGCCGCGGCGATGCAGGCCCTCGGGGCGCAGATTTCGCGGCAAGATGGGGATTGGCTGGTATCAGGGCGCGGTATCGGGGGCTTGGTGGCGCCCGATGATGTTTTGGATATGGGAAATTCCGGGACCGCAGCCCGGTTGCTTACCGGGATTCTGGCAACCCACGATGTTCACGCTATTATGACAGGCGACGCGAGCCTTCGCCGCCGGCCGATGCGGCGCGTGATTGAACCGCTGCGGGCGACCGGGGCGGTTTTCATCTCGCAACCGGGAGATAGGCTGCCGCTTACCATTATTGGCGCGCGGGAGGCACTGCCCGTTACTTACAGGCTCCCGGTGGCGTCTGCCCAGGTGAAATCCGCGATTCTACTGGCTGGACTGAATGCGAGGGGGGTGACCGAGATTGAGGAGCCAGACCCGACCCGGGACCATTCAGAGAACATGCTGAGGCATTTCGGGGCGGATGTGATGGTCTCCCAGCATGGCCCGGCGCGGCATATTCGCCTGGTCGGGCAGCCGGAATTACGGGGTGCCGATGTCATGGTACCGGGCGATCCATCGTCTGCGGCGTTCCCCGTGGTCGCAGGGTTGCTGGTCCCGGGATCGCGTTTTGCGGTGAATGGCGTGGGACTCAACCCGTTACGTACGGGGCTTTTCGACACGTTGCGTGAAATGGGGGCGGATCTCACGATCCGTAATGCTCGCGTGCAAGGCGGTGAAACCGTTGGTGATATTATGGTTGAGGCAACCTCGCTCAGGGCAGTCGATGTGCCGCCCGGGCGGGCGCCGAGCATGATCGACGAGTACCCGATACTGGCTGTTGCCTGCGCTTTGGCACGGGGCGTTTCAAGACTTCGCGGGCTTGCTGAGTTGCGCGTTAAGGAAAGTGACCGGCTCTCGGCCACGGCGGCCATGCTTCGCGCCGGTGGTGTCCTTGTCGAGATTGAGGGCGATGATCTGATCATTCATGGCAGCCCCTCACCCGCCGGGGGGGGGCTCGTGGAGACACATATGGACCATCGGCTGGCGATGAGCGGGTTGGTGTTCGGGCAGGTTACGCAGGCGGCGATGCGGATCGACGATGCCCGTTTTATCGAGACCTCGTTTCCTGGGTATGTCACGCTGATGCGCAGGCTCGGCGCCCAAATAAACCCGGCGAACGGGTGATGCGGCAATGATCATCGCGATTGACGGGCCTGCGGCTGCTGGCAAGGGCACGCTGGCAAGGCGCATCGCCCAATCCCTGGGGTTGCCATATCTGGATACGGGCTTGCTATATCGCGCCGTGGGACGGCGCGTGCTTGATGCGGGGGGCAACCCCGCCGACCCGATTATGGCGACAAAAGCCGCTGAAGATTTGCAGGAGGAGGATTTAGACCGGTCCGACCTTCGCGGTGGGCCCGCGGACAAGGCAGCGAGCCAGGTTGCGTCAATTCCCGGTGTTCGCGCCGCGTTATTGGCATTTCAACGGCAATTTGGTAGCCGGAACGGAGCTGTTTTGGATGGCCGAGATATCGGCACCATCATCTTCCCGCATGCCGATATCAAGTTCTTTGTCACAGCGAGCCTGGAGGCCCGCACCATTCGCCGTCACGCTGAACTATTGGCGCGCGGTGAGACCGTGCCATTGGATGTTGTGCGCGCGGATCTTGCCGCCCGGGATGATGCTGATGCCAAGCGCATTGCCGCCCCGTTAAAGCCAGCACGCGATGCCGTGATGTTCGATACCTCATGGCTGGACGCGGATGCGGCCTTTGTCGAAGCCATGGCCTTGATTGACAAGCGACTGAACCCCGGACCCCGGCAGGGTGACCTCCCAGCTTGACGCATACGGTAGCTTCGCGCCATTTTTGACCCGGCATGCCTATCGGAGAAAAAATATGACAAAAATGCCGGCTGCAACAGTCAGTGAAGCGCTGGCGACACGCCTTTCGGTGCGCGACTTCCTGCCTGCCCCCGTGCCCTTGCCGTTGCTGCAATCTATTCTGACAAAGGCCGCGCGAGCACCATCCGGCGGTAATCTTCAGCCCTGGCATATATCGGTTTTAACCGGCGCGCCGCTCGAAACATTATTACAGGCCGTGAGTTTGAGGCAGGCGGAAATGCCGAAAGGTGAGGCCGCCGAATACCCGGTCTATCCGGCCAATCTCGGCTCTCCCTATGCTGAACGCCGATTTAAAATCGGCGAGGATATGTACGCGCTACTTGGGATTGCCCGTGCTGATCGTGATGGCAGGCGCGCCTGGTTTGCCCGGAATTTTCGGCTGTTCGGGGCACCTGTGGGGATGTTTTGCTTTGTCGACCGACAGATGGGGGCGGCCCAGTTCTCGGATTTGGGAATGTTTCTGCAATCCGTGATGCTGTTGTTGCGTGAGGCCGGGCTGGATTCATGCGCCCAGGAAGCCTGGTCCATGTTTTCCCCCACGATCTATCAGGTGCTTGGTACGCCCGCGAACCACATGCTTTTCTGCGGCCTCGCCATTGGGTGGCGCCGCCCGGATGCGGCCGTCAACACGCTGGTTTCAGACCGCGCCGATCTGGAGGATTTTGCGTGTTTTCAGGGATTTCAGCCGTGAGCCGTACGCGCATAGTCTCCTGGAGCGACCCTGCGGCGGCGGCGGCACAGGCGCAGACAATGTCTGGCCTGGAAGCACTTTTGGCGATGATCGAGGGCCGGATTTCGGCACCACCTATAATCGAACTGCTTGGCATTAAGATGTTAACCGCTGAACCGGGTCGGGTGACCATGGGACTGCAGATTGGCGAACATCTCTATAACCCGATTGGCTCCGTCCATGGCGGGGTGGCTGCCACGTTGTTGGACTCGGTGATGGGCTGCGCGGTACATTCAAGCTTGCCAATTGGGCGCATTTACTCAACCCTTGAGATAAAAATAAGCTATCTGAGGCCCATGACCCAGGCTTTAGGGATGATCACTGCCGAGGGAAATGTGATCAGCCTTGGACGAAAAGCGGATTTTGCCGAAGGGCGGATTACGGGACCGGACGGCAAAATCTACGCAACCGGCAGCACGACTTGCGCGGTGTGGGATTTATAACTTGAAAAACAGAGCAAAACAACCACAATTACGCTAAACACATAAAAAAATGGAGACGGACACATGGCAACCTATGATTATCAGTTGCTGATCAAAAGCATTCTGAAGACGCCGATCGCTCAATGCAGCCGCAAACAAATTATTTATCGGGGAGAGCAACGCTTTACGTATCCACAATTTGTTGAGCGCGTTAATCGTTTGGGCGGCGCTTTGACCAAGCTAGGCGCGCGGCAGGGTTTGAGGGTTTCGGTGATGGACTGGGATTCTCACCGGTATCTTGAGTGTTATTTCGCGGTCCCGATGTTGGGCGCCACTTTGATGATGGTGAACATACGCCTCAGCCCGGAGCAGATTGCTTATACGATTGATCACGCCGGGTCAGAAATTCTGCTCATCAACAAGGATTTTTATCCCGTTTTGCAAGCCATTCGCGATAGACTGCCACGGCTAAAACAGATCATCTGCTTGAATGATGACGGTGTGGCGGATGATGGCGGTGCAGGCCACGTTTATGCAGGCGAGTATGAGGCGCTTCTGGCCGCCGCGCCGGCGATCTATGATTTTCCGGATTTTGATGAAAACACGATCGCGACGACTTTTTATACAACCGGGACGACGGGACTGCCAAAGGGCGTTTATTTCTCGCACCGGCAATTGGTACTTCATACGCTTACATTGATGTCGACGATCATGATGGCGGGGTTGAACGGCCGTATTTCACGTGAAGACGTTTATATGCCGTTGACACCAATGTTCCACGTGCACGCATGGGGATTTCCCTATGTTGCCACGATGATGGGGATGCAGCAGGTTTATGCCGGGCGTTTTCTGCCGCCGATGGTGCTGAAATTGCTCGCGACTGAAAAGGTGACCGTTTCACATTGTGTACCAACAATTATGCACATGATCTTATCGGCGCCAGAGGCCAAGGATATTGATCTGAAAGGCTGGACCGTGATCATCGGCGGTTCGGCTCTGCCGCAGTCACTCTGCCGCGCCGCCCTGGCACGCGGCATTGATATATTCACAGGCTATGGCATGTCTGAATCATGCCCGATTGTCACTTTGAGCCAATTGACACACGATGTAATGAGTGACCGTGGCGACCTTGACCACGAAGTGGAAATTCGATGCACGGCGGGTTTGCCGGGTACGCTGATCGAGGTTGAGATCGTCGATGATACCATGATCGCGCAGCCCCATGATGGCACCAGTGTCGGCGAGGTTGTGTTGCGCACACCGAGCTTAACGCCAGGTTATACAAAGAACGAAGAGGCATCCGCTGCACTCTGGAAAGGTGGTTGGCTTCACACAGGCGATATTGGCGCGATCGACAGAAATGGGTATTTGCATATTTTGGATCGCTCGAAGGATGTCATCAAAACCGGCGGTGAGTGGATATCTTCCATTGGCCTGGAAGATATTTTGTTACTCCATCCGGCGGTGAGTGAATGCGCTGTCGTCGCCATTGAGGATTTGCGCTGGGGCGAGCGCCCGCTGGCGATTGTGGTATTAAAAGCCGACTCACATGTGTCCGAAGAGGATCTCAAAGCCTTGGTCCGTGCACGAGCCGATGCGGGAGAGCTGTCACGTTACGCAATCCCCGATCATGTTGTGTTCGCGCAGAGCCTGGAGAAAACGTCGGTTGGGAAACTCGACAAGAAAAAGATGCGTGCCCTATACGGTTCGGGCAAGGCGGCTTGAGGGTAAGTTTCTGAGATAGGCTTTTCACCTGTCTAAGCACCATGAGCGGCTTTAACCATGGAGCTGGATGATTGTTGGTTATACGGCGCCTCGGGTTACCCTTTAGATTGTATGGGTTTTATACACGCATCGCGAAGGCAACACAGAATACCGCTTTCATGAACTGGCTTGACTGATGAATTTTGTCACCATGTAGGGCTCAAGCCCTTCAATGCCGCCTTCTGAGCCGTAACCGCTATCCTTGACGCCGCCGAAAGGCGTCTCAGGCATCGCGAGGCCGTGGTGGTTGATGCCTATCATCCCCGCTTCGATGGTTTCGCCGAGCGCCGTCACGGTGGCCGTGCTGCGTGTGTAGGCATAAGCGGCCAAGCCGTAAGGCAGGCGGTTTGCCTCATGGATCGCATCTTCAAAATTCGTGAACGGCATGACAAGCGCAACCGGTCCGAATGGCTCCTCGTGAAGTGCTCTTGCGTCGACGGACAGGTCAGTGAGGATTGTCGGCTCGAAAAA
>JAQNCU010000506.1 GCA_029077775.1 Acidocella sp.
TTTTGACTGAAATCTGGCGTCTGAGTGCCGCCTCGCTCGCCAACGCCGTCCGCCACCGCGACATCTCGGCGCGAGAGGCCGCTCTGGCCGCCCTGGCCCGCCTCGATGCCGTGAACCCTGCGATCAACGCCGTTGTCGCGCATAACCCAACCGAGGTGCTGGCCCGCGCCGACAGCCTGGACGCCGCCATCGCGCGCGGCGAGGATCCCGGCATCCTCGCGGGCGTGCCTGTTACCATCAAGGTCAATGTCGATCAGGCTGGCTTTGCCAGTACCAATGGCACCCGCCTTCAGGAGCATCTCATCGCCACGGCCAACAGCCCCGTGGTCGATAATCTGCACCGCGCCGGGGCGATCATTTTGGGCCGCACCAACACACCCGCCTTCTCGCTGCGTTGGTTCACCAGCAACCTCGTCCATGGGGCCACGAAAAACCCGCGCAACCCGGCGCTCACCCCTGGTGGCTCCTCGGGTGGTGCCGCCGCCGCCCTCACCGCGGGCATCGGCCATATCGCGCATGGCACAGACATCGCAGGCTCCATTCGCTACCCGGCTTATGCCTGCGGCGTGCACGGGCTGCGCCCCAGCCTCGGCCGCGTCGCCGCCTATAATGCCAGCGTGCCAGAGCGCGGGATCGCTGCCCAGCTCACCGCCGTCTCCGGCCCGCTGGCACGCAGCATCGCCGATCTGCGCCTCGGCCTCGCCGCCTTGTCCGGCCCCGATGCGCGCGACCCCTGGTGGGTGCCCGCGCCGTTGGAAGGCCCGGCATTCCCCCGCCGTGCCGGGCTCATTCTGCGCCCCGGCGGCATGGACATCGCGCCGCAGGTTGAAGCCGCCTTGCGCGATGCCGCCGCCCGCCTCACTGATGCGGGATGGTTGGTCGAGGAACTACCAGACCTCCCCGGCCTCGCCGAAGCCGCCACCCTGCAGGCCCGGCTTTGGGTCAGCGACGGTTATGCCCTGTGGGAAGACCTCACCGCGCGCGACGGCGACCCCGGTGCCATCGCCACCGTGGCGGGCATAAAATCCATCATCGGTGACCTCGCCCCGGCGGATTTCGCCGCCGCTTTGTCGCGTCGCGCCGGCATCGCGCGCGAGATGGAGGCGCTGCTCGCGACTCATCCCGTCCTGCTCCTCCCGGTCTCGGGCGAACTGCCCTTCCCCGACCAACTCGACCGCACCGATTTCCCGCGCGTCTGGCGCGCCCAGCTCACCCAGATCGGCCTCGCCCTTACCGGGCTGCCCGCCTTGACCATCTCAACCGGCCTGCTCGGCAACATCCCCGTCGGCGTGCAGCTTCTCGGCCCCCGGCTGCGTGAGGATATCTGCCTCGCCGCCGCTGCTGATATCGAGGCGCGTGGCATCACCCCGCTCTCACCCATTGACCCGGCCACATGAGCCGCCCGCTTGAATTTCCCGCATACACCGATGCCGAGCGCGCCGCCGATGCCGCCGTTCATATTATCGGCGTGCCGCTCGGCCTCGCCGCCGCTATATTGCTGCTGCTGCACGCCCTCGCGCATGGCCCGGTCATCACCATCGTGTCGCTCGTCTATGCTTTCGGCCTTGTCGCCATGCTGGTGTCCTCGGCGGCCTATCAGCTTTGCCCGCCCGGCACCTTAAAGGAAAAACTGCGCAGGCTGGACCGCGCGATGATCTTCGTGATGATCGCGGGCACCTACACCCCGGTCAGCGCCACCACTCTGGTCGGCCGCTCCGGGCTCGCTTTGTGCGCCGTGCTCTGGGCGCTGGCCGCCACCGGCATCTTTCTCACCTTGCGCTACCCCCGCCGGTTTGAACGCGCCATCCTCGGCCTCTACCTCGCCATGGGCTGGATGATGATTTTGTTGAT
>JAQNCU010000507.1 GCA_029077775.1 Acidocella sp.
CACGGCCAATTCCGGGTTGAACGAGGCGGACCGCAACGCCATTGGCGCGCATGTGCGGCCTTGCTGGGGCATTGATGCTGGAGCGCCAGGCGTGCAGGGTTTTTCCGTGCAATTGCTGGTGACCACCGATGCCACGGGCACTGTGAGGCAGGCTGAAATCGCGCCCGCCTCGCAGGGCAACATGAGCAATCCCATCTATGCGGCGTATGCCCAGCGCGCGATCGCGGCTGTGGAGAATTATCAATGTGCAACGCTGCCTCTGCCTTCCAATATGCTGGGCAAGGTCAATACCTTCCTGTTCAACTTCACCCCGTAAGAGGTTCGATGATGATGCGTCCTTTCCTGCCGCCATTTTCCCGCCGCCACCTGCTGGGCACGGCGGGTGCCGCGACCCTTGCCGGCCCTGCCGCGTTTGCCCAGAGCGCTCCGGCCATTTCCACTAATGGACCTGCGATTAATGTAAGCGGCGCGCAGAACGCGCCCATCCCCATCGCCATCTCGCCTTTCGATACAACCGGCGTGGGCGCGCAGATCACCCAGGTGATCACGGACGATCTTAGCCATTCCGGGCTGTTCCGGGCGATTGACCCTTCGAGCTTCGTGCCGAATTCCATGAATAACGGCACGCCGGTGTGGCAGAACTGGAGCCTGATCGGCGCGCAAGGGGTGGTGACCGGCGATGTGCAGGATGCCGGTGGCGGCCAGTTGCGCGTTGAGTTCCGGCTTTGGGACGTGCAGAGCCAGGCGCAGGTACAGGGCACGGCCTATACCACCACGGAGGATAACTGGCGGCGTATAGCCCATATCATCGCCGATACGGTGTACCAGCAGATGGTCGGCGAGAAAGGCTATTTTGACAGCCGCGTTGCCTTCATCTCTGTTTCCGGTCCGGTGACCAGCCCTGTGCGCCGCCTCGCGGTTATGGATTACGACGGCGCTAATGTTCAGTTTCTAACGGATGGCGCCAACATGGCGCTCTCGCCGGAATATAATCCGGCCCGGCAGCAGCTGGCCTTCGTGAGCTATCGGGGGGGTGGCAACCCCCGGGTTTATCTGTTCGACCTGCAAACCGGCGCGACGCAGTTGATTGGCGGATTTGGTGAAATGACCATAGGGCCGCGTTTCTCGCCCGATGGCAGCGCCTTGCTGATGTCTGTCTCGCGCAATGGCGGTGCAGCGATTGTGAGGACGGGCCTTGACGGCGGTGGGGTGACGGAGCTGACCGACAGCAACTCCATCAACGTAACGCCCTGCTATTCGCCGGATGGCTCGCAGATCGTCTTCAACTCCGACCGTGATGGCAACCAGCAGCTTTTCGTGATGAACGCCGATGGTTCGGGTGTAAAACGCATCTCCTTCGGCCCCGGCCAGTATGCCGAGCCCTGCTGGTCGCCGCGTGGCGATTTGATCTCGTACACTTTCTGGGGTTCGGGCGGATTTTCCATCGGCGTGATGGCGCCGGATGGTTCGGGCGAGCGGATTCTCTCCCAGGGCTTCCTGGTGGAGGCTTCCACATTCTGCCCGAATGGCCGGGTGCTGATGTTCTGCCGCCAATCCCCCACCGCCTCGGGCCACAGCTCCAACCTGGTGACGATTGGGGTGGACGGGTTCAATGAACGCTTGGTGGATACTCCGACTTACGCGTCCGATCCGTCCTGGGGGCCGCTTTTGGCGTGAATCCTGCCGCCTGCCGCTGTGGTTTAAACGCGGCGGCAGGCTCGGCATTGGCTATAAATTCTGAAGCGGTGGGGCTGCGAACTTGGAAAAGAGCGGCATTGACCGCTTTTTTTGTCTTGGGCGCGCCCTGGCTGGCAGATGGGTTGAAATTCGGCACGAAATGCGCGATACG
>JAQNCU010000092.1 GCA_029077775.1 Acidocella sp.
CCAATTTCACCCTTTCACCACACCGTGCCTCGCCTTCTGGAGCCAGCCGATCATTCTGGAATTCTGCACAGGCATGGCCCTGGCCGGGCTCGCCGCGCGCGGCGCCAAAATGCCCATAATCGCCCGCCTGCTCGCGGTCGGTGTTGCGCTCATCCTGTTGCAACACCAGGCGGGCATCGCGCAGCCCGCCCGGCTCTTCGCCTACGGCCTGCCCGCCGCCCTGTTCGTCGCCGCCGCTGCCCTGGCCCCCGCCCAGGCGGCATCTTCGGCCCGCCAGCGCCTGCTCATCCGCCTGGGCGATGCATCATACGCGATGTATCTGGTCCACCCCTTCGTCATGCGCGGATTTTCCCTCATCTGGCACAGATTCCACGCGCAATCGGGCCTTGGCGGTATCATCTATGTCGTGACCTGCCTCGCTACCGCCCAGCTTCTGGCGTTGGCGATCAATGTCACCCTGGAGAGATATCTCAGCACAAAATTGCGCCGCAAACCCGGAATCCGTTATGAAACTGTTCAAATGCCAGGTCTGTGACCAGACCGTCTTTTTCGAAAACTCGCGCTGCGAGCAATGCAGCAACACCCTGGGGTATCTCCCCGCCACTGGCCAGATGCTCACCATCACCGGCGATGGCACCATCTTTCAGCCCGTGCGAGGGCGGAAGATGCGCCTGCGGGCCTGCGCCAACGCCACCAATGGCGCTTGTAACTGGCTGATCCCCGCCAAAAGCAATGATCTGTTTTGCACCGCCTGCCGGCACAACCACACCATCCCGGATCTTGCCATCGGCAACCATCTCGCCCTCTGGCAACAGGTCGAGGCCGCACGCCACAGGCTCATCTATACGCTGCTTGCCCTTGGCGTGCCGCTTTTCACCCGCGCGGAAGACCCCGAGCACGGCCTCGCGTTCGACGTGCTGGCAGACCCGCCCGCCCCGGGGCCGCGCATCCTTACTGGCCATGAAAATGGGCTGATCACGATTAATCTGGCTGAGGCCGACTCCGCCCAGCGCGAGCAAGCCCGTACAATCATGGGCGAGCCCTATCGCACGTTGCTCGGGCATTTCCGCCATGAATCCGGGCATTACGCCTGGGATGTTCTGCTGCGTGACCCTGACCGCCTGGCTGCCGCCCGCGCATTGTTCGGTGACGACACGCAGGATTACGCCGCCGCCCTCGCCCGCCATTACGAACAAGGCCCCTCGCCAGATTGGCGCAACGCTTATATTTCGGCCTACGCCACCGCCCACCCCTGGGAGGATTTTGCCGAAACCTGGGCGCATTATCTGCACATCGTGGACACGCTGGAGACCGCAAGCGCCTTTGGCCTGCGCATCCACCCTACCAGCACCAAAAACCGCACGCTGCATGCGGATATCGATTTCGACCCGCATCACGCGCCGTCAATACACAGGCTGATCGCCGCCTGGCTGCCGCTCACCTTCGCCATCAACAGCCTCAACCGCAGCCTCGGCCAGCCAGATTCCTACCCGTTCGTGGTCTCCAACCCGGTGATCGAGAAACTCGGCTTCATCCATGACCTGCTTAAACGCAAAAACACCGAACCCGCCCGCGCTACCAGCAGCCCCGAACTGGTTATCTAATTTCCGTCACAGACAATCCGCCACCCGCATTCAGACGTTATCTTCGTCATCTCATGCATCGCGATGCCGCGCTCATCAGCGGCGTTCCCCGCCAGCGCCCTGGCATAAACCCCCTCGACGATCGCCGCCGACCGAAACAGCGAGAACGCCAGGAAAAACCGCCAATCCTTGATCTCCCCGCGCCCGGTCACCCGGCAATAAAGGTCGAGCACCTCATCCTCGCTGGCCAGCCCGTGCGCGGCGAGGTCCACGCCGCCATATCCGGTCATCGCGGGGCCTGAGCCTGCGGGCAGATGGAACGGCGAACAGCAATAGGCAAGGTCCGCCAGCGGGTGGCCCAATGTTGCCAATTCCCAATCCAGTACGGCGGTGATCACGGGTGCGCGCGGGTGCACCATCATGTTGCCCAGACGGAAATCTCCATGCGCGATGGCGTTTTCATCGGCGGCGGGAATGTTCCGGCCCAGCCAGTCCATCAGCCTGTCCATGGCGGGCAGTCCCTCGGTTTTCGCCGCCTCATATTGCGCGCGCCAACGGGTGAGTTGGCGTTCAACGTATTTCGACGGCCGCCCGAAATCGCCCAGCCCCAGCGCCTCATAATCCACCGCATGCAGCCGGCCGATCGCCTCGAACAAGGCCGCCTGCACGGCCTTGCGCTCGGCGGGTAATAATTCGCCCATCAGCACATCGGTAAACACCCGGCCTTCAAGGTAATCCATCACATAAAATGCGGTCCCGATCACGCTCTCCTCGGCGCAATAATGCAGCATGGCGGCCACCGGCACGCCACTGCCCGCCAACGCCTTTTGTATCCGGAATTCGCGGTCTATCTGGTGGGCCGAGGGCAGAAGTATGCCCGGCGGCTTTTTGCGCAACACCGCCTTGCGCGTATCGCTCTCCAGCAGATAGGTCGGGTTCGATTGCCCGCCCTGAAACTGCCTGACGCGCAACGTCGCATCAAAACCCTCCACATGATGCGCCAGATATTCACCCAACCGCGCCGTGTCGATCTGGTGTGCGGCCAG
The DNA here is from genome assembly GCA_029077775.1 of Acidocella sp. Lineage (GTDB taxonomy): Bacteria > Pseudomonadota > Alphaproteobacteria > Acetobacterales > Acetobacteraceae > Acidocella. The sequence goes on from JAQNCU010000092.1 coordinate 2,630, forward strand.
CGGCGCGATCAGTCGTGGCGCGGTCACGCGAACTGGCTCGTCACCGTAGAGCCGCCATCCACCACGATCGTCTGCCCCGTGATGAACCCCGCTGCGGGTGTTGCCAAAAACGCGCCCACACCGCCCAGATCGGCCACTTCACCAATGCGCCCAAGCGGCGTGCCCGCCTCCACCTGGCGCATGGTCTGCGGGTTCTCCCATAATGCCTTCGCGAAATCCGTGCGGATCAGACCGGGCAGGATCGCATTCACCCTGATTTTTGCCCCACCCCACTCCACCGCGAGGTTTTTCATCAACCCGATCTCGGCCAGCTTCGACACATTATAGGCCGGGATCGAGGTATTGCCGTGCAGCGCGCCGATCGAGGAGATCAGCGTAAAGCTCCCACCGCCCTGTTTGGCGATCTCGGGCAGGGCCATATTCGCCAGCCACAATGTCGATTTCACGTTGACGGACATGATCTTGTCCCATTGCTCATCGGACACACCGGCCAGCGGCCCATAATATGGGTTGACCGCCACATTGGCCACCACCGCATCCAACCGACCATATGCCGCCAATGTCACGCGCATCAGCTCGGCCAAATCCTCGCGCGCGCCGGTGTTGCATTTCAGTGCGATGGCCCGACCACCTCGCGCGAGGATGCCGTCACGCACGTCCTCGCACGGGCCGATCTTGCGCGATGAGATCACCACCGCGGCACCGAGCGACGCCATGGTTTCCGCAATCGCCCGGCCGATCCCCCGCGACGAGCCTGTGATGATCGCCACCTTGCCGTCCAACCGAAACATGTCCTGCATCCGGATTTTACCCCTATTTTCGAGGGTATCTGCAAGCCGCCCCCTTGGCCTGTCAAGGGGTTGCCTTATCCGTCAACCACTCGCAAACTGACATCAAAAGAGGATCGCCAGATGACAATTTCATACAGCCCGAAGGTCGCCGCCTTGCGCGCGCGGATCTCAGATTTCATGGCCGCGCACATCTACCCGAACGAAAACGCGCTGTTCGCGGCCAGCCACAACGCCACCGATCGCTGGCAGCCGCTCGCGCTGCTTGAGGAAATCAAGCAAAAGGCCAAGGCACTCGGCCTGTGGAATCTTTTTCTGCCGGAGAGCGAATTAGGCGCTGGCCTGACCAATGTTGAATACGCCCCGCTGGCCGAGCTTATGGGCCGCTCGCCCTTCGCGCCAGAGGCGTTCAACTGCTCCGCCCCGGAAACCGGGAATATGGAGGTCTTCGTCCGCGATGGCACCGAGGCGCAAAAGGCAGCCTATCTCACCCGCCTGCTGGCCGGTGAAATCCGCTCCGCCTTTGCCATGACCGAGCCGAATGTCGCCTCGTCGGATGCCACCAACATCGAGACCTCGATCCGGCGCGACGGTGATGACTACGTGATCAATGGCCATAAATGGTGGATCTCGGGCGCTGCCGACCCGCGCTGCAAAATCATGATCGTGATGGGTAAATCAGACGCGCATAATCCCGACCGCCATAAACAACAATCCATGATCCTGGTGCCGCTGCCGCATCCGGGTGTTACCATCAAGCGCCCGCTGCCTGTGTTCGGTAATGACGACGCGCCGCACGGCCATGCTGAGCTTATTTTTGATAATGTCCGCGTGCCCGCCAGCAACATCCTGCTGGGCGAAGGAAGGGGCTTCGAGATCGCGCAAGGCCGCCTCGGGCCAGGGCGCATCCATCATTGCATGCGCTCCATCGGGGTTGCCGAGCGCGCTTTGGAGCGTATGATCCGTCGCCTCGAATCGCGCTTCGCCTTCGGCAAAATGGTGTCTGAGCAAAGCGTTTGGTCCGAGCGGATCGCCGAATCACGGATCATGATCGACCAGGCACGTTTGCTCTGTTTGCACGCAGCGCACCTGATGGACACGGTGGGCAACAAGCACGCCCGCGCTGAGATCGCGATGATCAAGGTCGTCGCCCCCAATGTCGCGTGCAAGGTGGTGGATTGGGCGATCCAGTCCTTCGGCGGCGGCGGCGTTGCCGATACCTGGCTCTCAATGGCCTATGTGCATCAGCGCACCTTGCGCTTTGCCGATGGCCCGGACGAGGTCCACCGCGACCAGCTCGCCCGCATGGAAAAAGCCGCCTTGCGCAACGCAGACCCTGACCGCAGCGGCGGCTGGGGCAAGGTTATGGTCGCCGACGGCCTCTCCCATCCCGGCCTGCCGGTTTAGACCGGCCAACATAACAACAGGAGCGGCAAATGCGGGCGGTGATATGCGAGCAATGGGGCGGGCCGGAATCTTTAAAAATTAACGTGCTCGCGGACCCAGTGCCGGGGCCGGGTCAGGTCGTTGTCAAAATCGCCGCGGCGGGCGTGAATTTCCCCGATGTGCTGATCATCCAGAAAAAATATCAGATACAGCCTGAATTGCCGTTCACCCCCGGTGCCGAAATCGCCGGGACGGTGACCGCCATCGGTGAAAACGTCACACATTTCGCCATCGGCGACCGTGTCGCGGCCCTGTGCTCGGTCGGTGGCTTCGCCGAACAAATCGCCATAGATGCCGCCAAATGCATGAAGCTGCCCGGTGCGCTCAGCTTCGAGGTCGCGGCGGGTTTCGTGCTCGCTTATGGCACGTCCTGGCACGCGGTGCGCGACCGCGCGGCGCTCAAACCACATGAGACCATGCTGGTGCTGGGCGCGGCGGGCGGTGTCGGCCTCGCCGCCGTGGAAATTGGCAAAGCCATCGGCGCGCGCGTGGTCGCCGCGGCCTCGACCGATGAGAAATGCGCCCTGGCCCGCGCCCATGGCGCGGATGAGACCATAAATTACACCAATGAGGATTTGCGCGCCGGGATCAAACGCAGCTGCGGCGGCGGGCCGGACGTGATCTATGACCCGGTCGGCGGCAAATATTCCGAAGCCGCGTTCCGCTCCATCGGCTGGCGCGGACGGCACCTTGTCATCGGCTTTGCTGACGGCTCCATCCCGGCCATACCGTTGAACCTGACTTTATTAAAAGGTGCGTCGCTCGTGGGCGTGTTCTGGGGGGATTTCGCGCGCCGGGAGCCCGCCGCCCACGAGGCTGGCATCGCCGAAATGCTGGGCTGGATGAAACAGGGCAAGATAAAACCGCTGATCTCCAAAACCTACAGCCTCGATGAAGCCCCGCAGGCGCTGGTGGACATGGCCGCCCGCCGCGTCACCGGCAAGATCGTGATCACGCCATGAAAGATTTCGCGGGCAAGGTCGCGGTCATCACCGGCGCTGGCAGCGGCTTCGGGCGGGAATTCGCGCGTTTGGCCGCCGGGTTGGGGATGAAATTAGCTCTGGTGGACATCCAGGAGGACGCGCTGGCCGCCATCGAAGCTGAATTACAGGCGCACGCACCGCTCGCCTTGCGCGTGGATGTGGCCAAAGCCGACGAGATGGCGGCCATGGCCGATGCCGTGTTCGCGCATTTTGGGGCAGCGCATTTGTTGTTCAACAATGCCGGCGTGGGTGCCGGCGGGCTGATCTGGGAAAATTCGGTGGCCGATTGGGAATGGGTTCTGGGCGTGAATGTCTGGAGCGTGATCCACGGCATCCGGCTGTTTGTCCCGCGCATGATCGCCCAGGGCGATGGCTGCCATATCGTCAACACCGCCTCGGTTGCCGGGCTGCTTTCAGCGCAGATGATGGGCGTTTACAATGTCAGCAAGCACAGCGTGGTGACAATATCGGAAACCCTGTTCCAGGATCTGCGCCTCGCCAAAGCCAATATCGGCGTGACCGTGCTCTGCCCGGCCTTTGTGCCCACAGGCATCGCCGAGGCTGAACGCAACCGCCCCGCCGCCTTTGCCAACGCCACTGAAACCGAAAGCCAGAAATTCGCCGCCGCCCAATCCAAAAAAGCCGTCTCCTCGGGGCGGATTACCGCGCCACAGGTGGCGGCACAGGTTTTTGACTGCATCCGGGAGGGTAAATTCTACTGCCTGACGCACCCGAAAATCCTGGGCTCGGTGGAATTGCGATTGCAAGACATTTTGCAACAGCGCAACCCGACCGATCCGTTTTCGTACAAGCCCGATGTCGCACCCGCCAGCACAGGATTTTGAACAAAAAAGCCGCTTTTCAAAAAGCGGCGCAAAATTTTTGGGACTCTGGGCGGGGGGCTTACGCGGACACCACGTGTCAGAAATGCCGCCAGCCAGGCTTTGCAAAGGTGATGATCTGCTCGTTATCGTCGATCACATGTACGCCCGCGCCCGGTTGGAACACGCCGATGCGCGTGACCGGCAGATCGCCGCAGGCGGCGCGCAAAGCCTCGCCATTGCCGGGCGGAACGGCGAGCAGAAGCTCGTAATCATCACCACCGGTCAGCCGCGTTTCCAGCATCTCCAGACCACAGGCCGCCGCCGCCGCTGAGGCCGGGACGAGATCGGCGCGGATCACCCCGCGCAGGCATGCACCTTCGCATAAATGCCCGAGATCCTGCACCAGCCCGTCCGAAACATCGATCGCCGCGCTCACGATCCCGGCCAGCGCCAGGCCAAGCCGGGGCTCCGGCAGTAATGAACGGTTGGTCAGAACCCCGGTGGGGTCGGGCAATTTGCCGCGCCGCGCCGCCAGGCCGAGGGCGGCATCGCCAATAGTGCCCGTAACCCAGATGCCATCACCCACAGCCGCACCCTGCCGCCCGAGCGCCTGCCCGGGGGCCACATGCCCGATGATGGTGGCGCTGAGCGCGATGCCGTGCAGGGATGAAGAGCTATCCCCGCCCATCAGCCTGATGCCGTATTGCGCCTGGTCGCGCGCCAGCCCGGATGAGAACCGCGCCAGCCAGGCATCATCCACATCCGCGGGCAGCGCAGTGGTGAGCAGATAGCCCAAAGCCTGCGCCCCCATCGCCGCCAAATCCGACAGGTTCCGCCGCAGCAATTTCGCGGCGATCAGCGCCGGGTCGTCGGTTTTGAAAAAATGCACGCCTTCGAGCATCTGGTCCACGCTGAGCACCATCTCCCGCCCCGGCGGCGGGCGAAGCACGGCGGCGTCATCACGCAACCCTCTGCCCTCCTCACCGGCAAGCGGCGCGAAATAGGCCGCGATACGGGCGAATTCGTCCTTCATGAAATGCCCTCAAGCCGGGCTGAATTCCGCAGGGCGCAGCAGATGCGCGATGCGGTCCAGCACGCCATTGGCCATGCGGGCTTCGTCGCCGTTAAAAAACCCGTGCGCGACATCCATATATTCATTGATCACCACCTTCACGGGAGGCCCGTCGCTCATCCATAATTCCGCCGTCCCGGCCCGCATCAGCGCGCGCAGCACCGGGTCCAGCCGGGCGAGCGGCCAGGTCTCCGCCAAAGCACCCACCAGCATGTTGTCGATCACATCCTGCTGGGCGGTGGCGGTGCGGACAATCTGCGCGAAAAGCGGCACATGCGCCGCCGCGATCTGCCCGTCTTCCAACCCGCCCGCATTGGGCTCCCCACCCAGGCGATGCCGGACGAACTGGTCGATCACCGTCTCGGGGTTTTGGGCGGCGTGCTCGGCCTGATACAGCGCCTGCACCGCCGCGATGCGGGCAAGCGTACGGGGGCGCTGGCTCATGTGCCCAATATCCGCGCCAGGGCAATCTGCCGCAGGCAGGCTACCGCCGCCTCGGCACCCTTATTCGCACCGGTCTCATGGCTGCGGGCCACGGCTTGGGCCAGCGTGTCCACCGTGAGCAGCGCCGTACCCAGGCACAACGCATGGTCGGTGGCCACACGCATCAGCCCATCCATCGCGGCACTGGAGATGAATTCATAATGATCCGTCTCACCGCGCACGACACAGCCGAGCACGATATACCCGTCGAAATCAGCGCCCGCCTTGGCCGCGATCGCCAAAGCCTGCGGCAACTCAAACGCGCCGGAGACCTCCGCCTGGGTGGTGGCAGCGTTTACCTTGCCCAAAATCTCCAATGCTGCCGCCATCATGCCATCGACCACGTGAAAGTAATAAGGCGCGCTGATGATAAGGATTTTCGGCGGCGGCCCGGTCAAAGCGGGCGCCACGGGTAGGGGGGAATCGCCGGTGCTCATGTGTTGGTTCCATCAGCGACGGCGCGCTGTTCCACCACGTTCAGCCCGTAGCCTTCCAGCCCCACGATGTTGCGCTTGTGGTTGGACAGCAAAATCATGTCATGGACCTCAAGATCGTTCAGAATCTGCGCGCCGATGCCGTAATCGCGCAAGGCGGCACTGGTGCGCTTACCGTCCACAAGGTCGCGGATGCGCTCAGAAATCGCGGTCGGCCTGTTTTCACGGATCAGCACCACCACGCCGCGCCCGGCGGCGGCGATCTGCGCCAGCGCGCCGTGCAATGTTGCCAGATGCGTGCCGCCCAACAAATCCGACACGGTGTCCACCGCATGCATCCGCACCAGCACAGGATCAGGCCCGGAAATATCCCCCCTGACCAGCGCCAGATGCTCGATGTGATCGACCTGGCTTTCATAGGCGATCATCCGCCAATTGCCGCCCAGCGGGCCAGGGACGATGCCTTGCTCCACACGCTTGACCAGACGCTCTGTCCGGCGGCGATGCGCGATGAGGTCGGCGATGGTGCCGAGTTTAAGGTTATGGCGCTGCG
>JAQNCU010000093.1 GCA_029077775.1 Acidocella sp.
GCTCCCGTGAAACAGCCGTTCATGGCGCACCGGAGCGCTCATTCACAAATCAGGCCGATGAGCGCCCCGACACATGAGGCGAAGCTGCGCGCCGCCTTGCCGAGATCCAAGGCATGGTCTGCGCTAAGACGACGAGTTGCGCATTCGCATTTACGACCATCATTTTGCGCTGTTGCACGGCGCCGTCGATAACACGCTGAATAATAGCGTTGCGGTGGATGTTATGAAGAGGAAGACCCATGACATGCAAAGGATCGCAAATACCCACGATTTGACCAGTTTCTGGATAAGCATCATTGCCAAAATGCGCAATCGCCTCTGGCCGCGAAGGAGACACTTCAAAAAGCATGACGGCTAAAAATCTCGCGTTTGATCGTGAAGAAAATAATTTTCAAATCTGACCAGAATGACCAATTTTTTATATATGTTAGGTCATATTCAACGCGTCTTTTAATATCCTCCCGCGTCACAAGTTCACCGCGGGCACCACTAATCTGGGCAAGACCGGTAATTCCCGGCTTGACCTGATAGCGAAGACCATAATCTTCGATTACATCGTCAAGCAACTCACCCTGCACGCGCGTCTGCAGCGCGTGAGGACGAGGGCCAACCATGGACATATCTCCGCGCAAAACATTCAACAGCTGCGGCAGCTCATCGATGCTGAGCCTCCTCAGCCATTTCCCAACCCTGGTCACGCGGGGGTCATCTCGTGACGTCTGCCGAAGGGAATGAAGGTCTGCTTGCTCACTACACATAGAGCGAAATTTAAATACGAGAAACTGCCGATTATTGAATCCCCGCCGAGGTTGCCGAAAAAAGATGGGGCCTGGAGAATCCAATTTAATCGCCAGAAACACCATCAGAAACAGAGGCAAGACAATGATTAGTCCAATAACCGACATGAAAATGTCGAACATCCGCTTACACATGCGTTGCCGCTCGTTCAGCGGTCGAAGCTGAAGAACGGTAAATGGCATTGGTCCAATGGTACGAATCGGCGCGTTAAGGATCGAATTATCTGTCGAATGAGGAACGGCAAGAATGTCCGCTGGGATGCCACGCAACTGCAGGCACAACCGACCAACCTGTGAACTATATTCTATGCAAGGTGGAAGGGCGATAATAATCGCATCCAATCTGTTGTGGCTGGCAAGCGCAAATAAATCAGACATCGATGCCATTGATTGTGCATCATCAGTGGCGCTGAAATCTGCGCTAAAGAGCCCAACGAAATCGACAGTTTCGTCCGACGTGGACTTAAAGGTATCAACAACCAATTCAGCATAGGCGCCCGAACCCACGATCGCAAACCGACGGCACAGTCTCTGCTTAATCAACGGATGACGAAACCCGAAACCAAAACATACGCGCGACGCGGTTAGTCCCGCGAAAACAAAGCTGAACCAAGTTCCACAGATTTGCGTAACCGCCAACCCGGACACACCAAGCCACAAAAGCGCCACCCCCAATCCGAAGGTCGCTATCACCAGGCTTCCGCTAAAACTGAGTATCTGCGAAAATATCGAATCACGAATTCGATGGATTACTGGTCGCGCGGTCTTAACCGTTAGAAAGTAAAGCAACACGGCAATAAGATGTGATAGAATAATTCCTGGCGATGGATGCAATCTGAAAAGGCGATCATCGAACGATATGGTCGAGATTGCGGCGAGCGATACCACCAACACGTCAGTGGCTTTGACAACCCAGGATAGTAGCGGTTCGGCCTTGAAATCGTAGGGCTTAGACGTAAAAATGGGTTCACGCCGTTCCAAATCGCTCGCGAGGGTTGTGTCCTGCAAACAATTATCAGAGGGCAGGCCGTTGATTGCTACCCGAAAGATTGCGCCACCATCCATCTACACCCCAAATCCCCAACATCCGTACACGCCCAATACACAACTCTATTTCGAAACCACGAAACATCTCAATCACGAGTCTGTTAGCGATGACAAAACCTGATTTTTAATTTTGACCTTTTAATCAGCCTACTAATTGATAAAGTTCCGACGAAAGGTCAATCATTTATTGTGGTGCAGCATATAAATAACATGCAAAAATTTAGACATCTGGCGGTTACATCTTGAGGGTGCACCACGTGCGCCACCGGTAAAATCTGTAGTTGTAGCAATCCTTAAATATCTTGTTATACAATCTTCTTATGCTTATGAGTGTTTAAAAAATAATATTTGTATGCTAAGTTAAACACGTATTTTATAGATACTGCAAGATGCTGCGCGATTATGCGGTTGGGATATCTCTACCTATCTACCTTGGACAGGTGAAAATGCACTATGCGCGTGAAGCTGCTGAGGTTTTTATGGTTTGGGCAGAACGTCCGAAAGGTAAATTGCACTGCCAGCAGACAATTAAAACCTTTACTTATCTGTGTTTTTCATCACTTAACATGTATGCGTATTAAATATTTTGTAATGCGCTCTCCGAAACAAGGGCTTTTTGTGAGTTATTTTTCCTCCTCAGCGGGCAATCGGGTAACATAGGTACCAAACGGCAAGGACAATCTTGAATGGTCAACTCCTATCCCGGCCGAAACGGCCCTTCACCGTGATGTCGTCTACTCATTTTATCGCCGTTTCCTCCGGTAAACGCGAGACCGTATCTGTGGTAAGCAAAACTGGCAGGTTGCTCGTATACGCATCATTGCTTTTTAACATCGTATTATGTTTCATCAACACACAGCACTGGTTTCATGTTGGTACCATCTTCGTCAGCATTTCTGAACTTTTGATCGTGGTTGGCGGTCTGTATTTGATCCGTACGCAACTTAGCCGGCGGATTATTGAGATATTTTGTCTTTTGTCTTTGTACCTGATCGCTCTTAAATTTATCAACCCGGATCTGGACCTTAAAATCCTGATTGATCTCTCGATCCCCTATATTTTTTATAAAATCGGCACGTTATCTTCGATCGAACAAGCCAACCGGACCCTTTGGACCGTTATGATTATCGTCCTGGCCGTGGGCAGTTTTGAACTTTTACTGCCCACCCAGTTTGGTGACGTTTTCGATGTCTGGTCATATTACGTCGACAAAGGCGGGATCGGCCAGGATGTCGTTGATTACTCGCATACAAATTTATTTGTCAGTGGCTTTCGCGGCAGTGTCGAAGCCAGGATGTTTTTCCCCGGTTTGCTCGGCGCGCACCGCGTTTCATCGGTATTCTTAGAACCCGTTTCAATGGGGAATTTCGCAACAATTGTTATTGCTTGGTGCTTGAGCATTTCAGGCCCGGTTAGAGGTCGTCAGTTTCTGCTCGCATTCATGGCTTTTGTTTGCATCGTCGTCACTGATTCGCGCTTTGCGGTGGGATGCTCTTTAATTATGCTAACTTGTCGTTTTCTGCCCGTCATCCGATCTCGCTTTTTGCTATTTTTTTTGCCCATCCTGACAATCCTTACACTCACCGTCGTTGGGTCATTTAAAGAATTGCCCGGCGTGCTGCCTTCGATCATGGCAGATAATTTCCCTGGTAGATTATTGTTTTCAGCAAGGCTTTTAAATTATTGGAATGTATCGCAATGGTTTGCGCTCGTCCCCTCTCAGGTATACACTGCTGATACTGGTTATGCGTACGTTGTTAACAATCTTGGGCTTCCGGTAGCGGTTCTCCTCCAAGGCGCGTTTGCGGCACACATCGTGCAAAAACGTGAAGCAGACATTCTGAAGTTTATGATTGGCGTTTATTTTGCGACCTCATTATGTGTTGGTGAATCAATTTTTTCGATAAAAACGGCGGCTCTGCTGTGGTTCCTTTTTGGCGCAACAAATGCGATCACCGGGGCAGAAAAAACGGCTCCGGCACATCGTGCAAATTGGCCTTTCATCCACGGGATGCGTCCTACAGCACAGGAAAGAAGCCTGTAATTTGATTAATTTTCATAAGCGCCTGCTTACGCGCGCATCGATTTTGGTGTTTTTGGCCTTTTGTTTAACGCCTGCATATTCTTATGCACATACATCTACCCGACAGCACCCCCTGCCGGGGATAAATTTGGCGGGTGCCGAGTTTTCAGCAAGCAAAATCCCCGGACATTACGGATGGGACTATATCTATCCAAACGCAAGGGAGGTCAGATATTTCGCTGTCCACGGCATGAAATTGTTTCGTGTACCCGTTCTTTGGGAACGTCTACAACCTCATCTTGGCGGCCCCTTAAATCATGATGAACTGAAGCGTCTCAAATCGCTGGCAACGGTCATCCATAAAAATGGGGGAATCATTGTCATCGACATCCACGACTATGGTCTCTATCAAGGGTCTCTTATCGGGTCATCGGCCGTGCCGGTTTCAGCTTACACCTCATTATGGGCAAAATTGGCGCGGCAATTTGCCGCCGATGATTATGTTGCGTTCGGTCTGATGAACGAACCAAAATTACCACGGGCCGATGAATGGGCCGCCATCGTGCAACAGACCATCAATGCGATACGCGCCACAGGTGCAAAAAATCGCATCATGGTGGCCGGTACAGGGTGGGACGGCGCCGCAGGTTTCGCTGCGCGGAGCGGGCCCACACTTGGCAACCTGACTGACCCGCAGCATCGTCTGATATACGAGGTCCATCAATATTTCGACAAAGACGCTTCAGGAACCAGCCCGGTCTGTATCCCACCGGCACAGGCAGCACGGCGCCTCGCCGGGTTTACGCAATGGCTGCGGGAAGGTGACCGAAGGGGTTATCTCGGTGAGTTTGGCGTCAGCACAACACCTGATTGTCTGGCGATTTTACGACAGACATTGAATTATATGCAGGCGAACAATGATGTCTGGTGGGGTTGGACCTATTGGGCGGCGGGGCCGCTATGGGGGCATTATATGTTCTCGGCTGAGCCCGTTGCTGGCAAGGAGGCGCCGCAGATGCAAGTTATGGAGCCGTTCCTTCATCCCAATAAAGCAAACCCTTAAACACTGGCATCGACACAAAGATCAGCTTTCCGCCAAATTGGCGGAGGGGATGGGATTCGAACCCACGTAAGGACTTGACATCCTTAAACGGTTTAGCAAACCGCCGCCTTCAGCCTCTCGGCCACCCCTCCACATCGGATCATCGTGACATTTCAACCCAGCCTTTACCCTCATAAAGAGCGATGGGCCGCAGGTAAAGGCGGGCGGCGGGCAGATAGCAAAAATTCCAACCCCCCGTGGTAATCCCTCCGGCCCACGCGTGACACTGGCTGCGGATATCGTCACCCGCGAAATCACATATGACCTGCTTATACCAATCCGCGAAGACAGTGACACATCCAAGTAAGCAGCCGCTTTTTTGAAAAAAAGCGGCGCAAAAAACTTTTGCTATGCCGGTGCCGGGCTTCTGGAACCCCAATGGCCCAAATTAATAATGTTTTTTTGCTTCTTTTTGTTCACAAAAAGAAGCGCTTGCTGCCCACCGAGAGTCATTCTTTAAGCCAGCTGGTATTAGATGCTCAGGCGCGGTAATGGGGCCTGCCGGAACCCCATAATAAAAGCACCGCAAAGCGAACTGCAGTGGGCAAATGACCACCGCAATTTTACCGCACCCACCACAGGCGTAACATCACAACCCGATGACCACGACGAATGTGGTGATGTTCAAAAACGCGGCAGCGCAACCAGCACCCAACCATAAGCAATTGTTTCCGCACACATATCACAATACCCCGCCTTTTTTTGCTGCACTGCAAAATTTTTCTTGCAGCATATCTCCGTTTGCCCTAAATTAATAATGCGAGATGAGCTTGCTCTCTCGTTTCTTGGACGTTTCCTCCCTAAACTTGGCGGCGCTACGGCGCCGCCTTTTTTTTCACTCAGCCGCCCGGCGCTCACTCGGCCCGCTATCGGCCCACAGGAAGCTCGCCTTTGCCACCGCGCGCAAAAACGCCTCCAAGTCCCGTTGGGTGCTGGAAAACTGGGCATTGCGGGTAAAATTCCGCTCATTCATGTAAAGCGCGCGCGCCACTTCCATCTGCACCACATGCACGCCATCGCGCGGGCAACCGTAATGGCGCGTAATATACCCGCCCGCATAGGGGTCGTTCCGGCGCACATTCATCCCCAGGCTTATCAGGCTGGTTTGAAAAAAGTCGGTCATCGCCGGGGCGCAACTGGTGCCAAACCCGTCCCCCAGAACAACATCGGGGCGGGTGATACTCCGCCCCGGCATAGTGGGCATGGAATGACAATCAATCACCAGGCAGACGCCGAACATCGCCCTTGTCTCGTCGATCAAGGCTGACAAGGCTGCGTGATAGGGGTTCCAGCACCTCTCAATACGGTGCTTTGCATCGGCAAAGCGCAATTTGGCAGCATAAATCGGCTCACCGGTGCCGACGATCCGCGCAATGGTACCAAGTCCGGCATGTACACGCGGGCTCGCTGTGTTCACGTAATCGGGCAGTTCATCCTCGAACATTGTGGGGTCAAGCTCCCACGCCTCGCGGTTCACATCGCAGTAGGCCCGCGGGAAATTAGCAGCCAGCAGCGGCATGCCCACATCCGGGCCACTGGCGAATAATTCCTCAACAAAACTATCCTCACTACGCCGGATCGCAATGGCATCAAGCCGGGACAAAGCGAGAAAATCCTGTCGATAGCGCCGACCAGAATGCGGCGAGGTCAACACCACCGGAACCCGATTTGCTGGCGGCAGCCGCAGCGTAAACATTAATGTGCCATCTTGCGGGTTCATACCTCATAGAACCAGTTCACCCGCAGCCGGGCAAGGCATGATCAGACCAGCGATGGGAAAAATGCGCGGCGTAGCCTGATTGTCATATCGAACATTCGGCGCGGTTGAATGGCCATCACCACCACGATAAACACACAAGCCGACACACCGCCTGACAATGCGAGCGCTGGCCATAACCCCAATGCCGGATAAGCCGCCATGGCGGCACAAGCCACAACCCGGCTGACCAGCAGGGCGGCCACGGGCAACAGCAACAGGCGCAGCACAGGCATCACAGGCCGCTCCAGCCCCAGCTTCACCGCAGCCAGAAACAGCGCCACGCCGAACACGCCGCGCAGGGCGAGCGCCCAGGCGAGCGTGACCAGCCCATGCGGTGCCGCTATCCAGGCGACCAGCAGGATGCTGGCAACATTTGCCCAGGCGAAATAGGAAACCAGCTTCGTACGGCCTGCGGCCGTCAGCATGGGGTTTATCACGCCGTATAATGCCGTGGCGGGTGCCAGCAGGGTCAAAATGGCAAACACGGGTGCCGCCTGCCCCCAGCTCGGCCCGAACATCAACAATATAATCGGCCGTGCCGCCGCACCGCACACGGCGCTGACGAAAAATATCACCATCGAGAGCAGATCGAGCATTTGTCGCGTGGTCTCGTAACGCCGCGCGGGGTCGTGGCGGACCATCACGAACACTGGCAGAAACACCTTGCGCGCCGGCAGAAACGCAATCTCCTGCAGCACCTCTACCAGACGCTGCGCGATGCGGAATTGCCCCAGCCCGGCGACCGACATGCGCAGGCCGATCAGCATCACATACCCGGTCACCGACAAATAATCGACAAAAGCGGTCTGCATCAACGGCCATGAAAAGCGGAAACTGGCCCGTAAACTCGCCATGTCGGGCAGAGGCGGCGGCACCCAACGGGCAACCACCGCCGCCACCACGGCAAAAAACCCGATGCCGACCATGCGTTGGTACACCAAAGCTGCCACGCCGTGTCCGGCATAGGCAAAGGGCAACGCCACCAATCCGCCCGCCATGGTGCTGCCGAGCGAGATGAGCCCCAGCGCCTTAAATCGGAATTGCGTCGTCAACCGCGCCGCCGGAACGATGAGAAACGAGGTCAACACCACGTTCAACGCCATCACCCGCACCACCAGCCCCAATGCGGGCTGGGCATAGGCGGCGGCAATAAGGGGCGAGACCGCGAATAAAAACACCATGAACCCCAGCGATGCGAGGCCCTGCGACCAAAACGCCCCAGCCTCAACATGCCGGTCACCCGGGCTTGCCTGCACCTGCTCGCCAGCGCCGCTCACCGCGACCATGCGCGCGAGGTCGGAGATCGCGGAGGCAATGGCAACCAACCCAACCACCGGGGCTGGAATGGTCCGGAGCAACAGGCTTAATATCACAAAACCAAAACCACGTTCGGCAAGCACCGTGGCAAAGCTCCACGCCGCCCCCCGCGCCGCGCCGCGCGCGAGGCTCATACAGCCATCATCATGTTGCCGCCTTGCATGGCTGGCATCTGTACAGACGAACCGCCCATCCGCACAGCCTGAAACATAATGGCACCGAAACGCTTTGCACCATTATGCCACGCGCGACTGACGACCTCGCGCCGCAAACGCGACATAGCCCAAGGCCAGCAGCGGCAAAGCGCCGCCCAGCACGCAGATCCCTGGCCAGCCGAATCGTCCTATCAGCGGGCTCGTCAACGCCGAACCCACAGCGCCGCCGGTAAAAAATATGGCCATATACATGCCATTCAGGCGGGAACGTATATCCGGTGCCAGCGTGTAGATGGCCCGCTGGCCAAACACGAGGTTTGATTGCACGCTGGCATCAAGCATGACACCTGCCAGCGCCAAAATCACCACGGAATGCAAAAGCCCGCCCGCCGACGCCACCAGGAACGACCCCACCACGCCGGATAATGCGAGCACGGTGCCCACCCGTGCAAACCCCCGATCCGCCAGCCGCCCGGCGATGGGTGCTGCCAAAGCGCCCCCCGCCCCGACCAGCGCGAACAGGGCAATGCCGCGTTGAGTTTCATGAAATTCCCGCGCCAGCACGAGCGGCGCGCCGGTCCAGAACAGTGAAAACCCTGCGAAGGCGGCGGCCTGATACGCGGCACGCCTGCGTAAAACCGGCTGGGTGACCGGCAGCGCAAGGGCTGATTTTAACAGCGCACCATAACCCTGGCGCACCATCGGCTGGCGTTGCGGTAGGGTGAATCGCAGCAATATCAGCATTACCAGGGTCACCGCCGCCGAGGCGAAAAACACTGCGCGCCAGCCGAATGCATCCGCGATCAGGCTCGCCACGGGCCGGGCCAGCAAAATGCCGAACAGCAACCCGCTCATCACCATGCCCACCACCTGCCCCCGCCGCGCCTCCGGTGTCAGATGCGCGGCCAGCGGCACCAGCATCTGAACCGCCACCGAGGTCAGCCCGATCAGCGCCGCCGCCGCCAGCATCATGGG
>JAQNCU010000094.1 GCA_029077775.1 Acidocella sp.
ACCGGATTAAGTGCGATCGTGCAAAATGCTCTCGAGAAACAACCGCTGGGTGGTCATCTCTTTGTTTTTCGTGGACGGCGCGGCGATCTTCTGAAAATCCTATGGTGGGATGGGACAGGTCTTTGCCTTATGGCAAAACACCTCTCTGGAAAGGGCCGACCGGTGGCAAGCAGATGAAAATCTAAGATCGATCTATGCATTCGAAGCTCGGGCGTTATATAGCGGCGTAGCCGACGTTACGGGGCAGCGCTTGAATCAAATAACAATGCAAATGGACGTCGGCCAACTTGTCGACTTATGTGACTCCTTTGCGATCATTGCAAACAAGCATGTTGCACATAATGACCGGAACAAATCCGGTTACGACATTGACCTATTAACGCTGGATGACACAATTGTGCGGGTTAAGCGCCTAATGCGAAAGTACACGCGCCTATTCGATGGCGGCGGCAATGGCGAGGGAGAACCAGATCCTGAAGGGATGTTGTCGTTATACCGGTTCGCATGGCTAGATGAGCCTTCAACGCAGCATTGATCGCCTGGTAACGGGCAAACGTGTTCTAGTGCCCGTTCAGCACGCGATCAATCCTTAGAAAAAGAACCAAGGGAGTCCGCAGCATTAACCGTTTAAGCCTCGTAGAACGTTGTCGATCAGCCGCTCGCGCCGGTCTGAGGCGATGATGAGGACTGACCAGGCGCTAACGTCCCGCCCAATCCGCTGACAGGACTTCAGCCTGCTGTAATACATTCTGAATCGCAGCGCTCTGCAAATCCGGCGGATAACCGTATTTCGCCAGCAGTTTTTTCACCGCAAGGCGAACCTTAGCGCGGGTGGAGTCGCGGTGGATCCAGTCCACGGTCACGCTGTTTTTAATCACCGTCACCAGCTCATGGGCGATCAGCCGTAAGGCCGGCTCGCCCATGATGGCGCGGGCGCTGTCGTTCTCTGCCAGCGCATCGTAGAAGGCAATTTCCTCATCGCTGAGGCCGCTTTCTTCGCCCCGTGCGCGTGCGTCTTTGATTTCCTTAGCCAGCGTGATCAGTTCTTCCAGAACCTGCACTGTGGTGATAGCGTTGCCGTGATAGCGCGCGATGGCAGCTTCCAGCCGTTCCGAAAAAGCCTTGGATTGCGTGACGTTGCGCTTAGCCTGCGAGCGTACATCCCCGTTGATCAGTTTTTTCAGAGCCTCAATTGCCAGGTTTTTCTTCTCGAGATGCTGGACTTCGGCGAGAAATTCATCCGACAAAATTGAGATGTCCGGGCTATTGATCCCGGCCGCTTTCATGATGTCTACAATCTCTGTGGACACCACAGCCCGGCTGACAATCTGCTGGATCGCCAGCTCACGCTCTGCGGCGCTTCTCTGGCCTTCCGCCGGCACGCTCTTGACGAGCGCGGCCCGGATTGCTTGGAAGAACCCAACCTCTTCACGCAAAGCTTGGGCTTCGTCACTGGCTGCCGCCAGCGCGAACGACTTGGAGAGCGCCAGCACGCCATCCGCGAAGCGCCGGTGGGCTTTCTTTTTGTCCTCCTCGGTCGCTTCTTTAGCGGCGTCTTCTTGCTGCAGCGTCAGCACCCAATCAATCGCACCCGCCATGATGACTAGCCGCTGCGCCGAGCTAGCGGCCGGGTCCAGTGCCGGCCGATAATCGAAGCCCCCCGGCATATCAGGGCGGAACATCGCCCGCACAATTTCGTATTTTTCTTCCAGAACGCGGATCGCTTCGGCGTCATCGATCCCGGTTTCGCCCCGGTCGCTGTTCGAATATTGGCCGAGCGCGCTTTTCAGGTTCTGCGCGACGCCGATATAATCCACGATCAGCCCGGCGGGCTTATCGCGGAACACCCGGTTGACGCGGGCAATCGCCTGCATCAGGCCGTGGCCTTTCATCGGCTTGTCCACATACATCGTGTGCATGCACGGCGCATCGAAGCCGGTCAGCCACATATCCCGTACAATCACCAGTTTCAGCGGGTCCTGCGGGTCTTTCACGCGCTTCGCCAGGGCTTCACGGCGCGCTTTGGCGCGCTGGCCGATATGCTGCTGCCATGCTGGCGGATCAGAGGCCGCGCCGGTCATTACCACCTTAATCGCGCCGGCCTGGTCATCGGCGCTGTGCCACTCCGGGCGCAGCGCGGTAATCGCATCATAGAGCGCCACGCAAATGCGCCGGCTCATGCACACGATCATGCCCTTGCCCTTAAGGGCGGCTGTTCGGTCCTCAAAATGCTTCACCAAATCCGCCGCTACCAGCGAGAGGCGCTTGTCCGAGCCCACTAAGGCTTCAACGCTGGCCCAGCGCCGCTTCAGGCGCTCCTGTTCGGTTGTCGCCTCGTCTTCGGTCAGCTCGGCAATCTGGGCGTCGATCTTGGGCTTTTCGTCTTCGTCCAGCTCGATGCGCGCCAGGCGGCTTTCATAATAAATCGGTACCGTCGCGCCATCGGCAACTGCGCGGCTGATATCGTAAATATCGATGTAGTTGCCGAACACCGCCGGGGTGTTCACATCGGCAGCTTCAATCGGCGTGCCGGTGAAGCCGATAAACGAGGCAAAGGGAAGCCCGTCGCGCAGATATTTGGCGAAGCCATAGGAGATATCGCCGGTGGCGCAATCTATGTGGGCACGCAGGCCATACTGGCTGCGATGCGCCTCATCGGCAATCACCACAATGTTGCGCCGGTTGGTCAGCACCGGATAATCCGAAGCCCCGGTATCGGGCGTGAATTTCTGCAGCGTGGTGAAAATCACGCCGCCCGAGGGACGGTCGAGCAACTGGCGCAGCTGATCGCGATCTTCGGCCTGCTGCGGGGTCTGCCGCAGCAGATCCTTGCACATGCTGAATGTGCCGAACAACTGATCATCGAGATCGTTGCGATCTGTCAGCACAACCAAAGTGGGGTTTTGCATGGCCGGATTTTTGATCACCTGGCCGGCATAAAATGCCATCAGATAGCTTTTTCCCGAGCCTTGGGTGTGCCAGATCACGCCGGCTTTGCGGTCACCATCGGGCGCGCTGGCGGCAATGGTGCGCGGTACCGCCTGGCGCACAGCATGGAATTGGTGGTAACCGGCCAGGATCTTCAACACATCGCTGCCAGTGTCGCCGAACACAATAAAATCGCGCATCAGGCTCAGCAGCAGATGACGCTGAAATACCCCTTTAAGCAAGGTCTCTAGCTCTGGCATGCCGCGTGGAGCAAGATTATCGCCATGCACGGTGCGCCAAGGCATGAACCGTTCGCGATCCGCGGTTAGCGAGCCGATGCGCGCTTGAATTCCGTCGGAGATCACCAGCATGGCATTCGTGCGGAAGAGTGATGGAATCTGGGCTTTGTAGGTTTGAAGTTGATTGAACGCATCGTCGAGCGTGGCATTTTCACTGCCCGGGTTTTTCAGCTCGATCACGGCGATGGGTAAGCCGTTGAGGAAAATCACGATATCGGGACGGCGTTTGGTGCCGTTCTCGATGACGGTAAACTGATTTACGGCTAACCAGTCATTCGCATCAGGATTTTCAAAATCGATAAGCTTGATGTATTCACCGCCGAGAGTACCGTCCGGCCGACGAACTTCGAGCGTCAGGCCCTCGGTGAAATAGCGATGCAGCCGACGATTTTCCTCAAGCAAAAACGGGGTTTCGCTTTGTACGATTTTGGTGAGGACTTCGTCGAGTATTTCCATCGGAACGTTTGGATTAAGTCGCTCAATCGCTGAACGGAAACGATCGGCGAAGTAGACGATATCGTAGCTGGTACGTTCGCGATCTGCATTATCCGGGTCAACTCGCGCGCCATTGACGCACTCATAGCCGATATCTCGCAACCAAATGAGTGCAGCTTCTTCGACGTGGTTCTCAGTGAGTTTGCTCATACAGCAGTCGCAACCAGCTTTTCGGCTTCCCGGATGCGGATTTCACCGGACATGAGTTTGGGGAGGAGATAATCGCGGGTTTGGGCGAGCTGCGATGTCTCCGCATTGTTCCGTAGGATCTTATCAAAAAGAGGATCGATTACGGCAGAGGCACTCTCACAGATATCTCTGTGAATGGGAAATTGCATAATGCGATTCTTTAGGGCGGTATAAGTTATTTGGGGCTGTGCTGAGCCACTGATACAACCATCAAAAGTATCCATCTTAAAATATATATTTATGAAAAATGTCGATCCAAACTTAGGCAGGCATGCGAAAGAGTTGTTTGAAACGCAAGCGCTATACTCAGTGAGCTTTATTAGGCCGCAATTTGATCCGCGACAAGTTATGAGCGTTACTGGCTCGGAATATGTATATTTATGGCTGTAGCCGAGGATCCCATTTCCTCCCCATACCGGGTGAAGAAATTCGGCGGATTTAATATCGCTCATATCTTCTTTGGCCAGATACTTACCCTGCTTAGCATCAACAAGCTGTTCAAAGGTCACATAGCTCCATCCCTCCGGTTTCCCCTCATCATCTAGC
This sequence comes from Acidocella sp., assembly GCA_029077775.1. GTDB lineage: Bacteria > Pseudomonadota > Alphaproteobacteria > Acetobacterales > Acetobacteraceae > Acidocella. The sequence continues at coordinate 4,458 of JAQNCU010000094.1, forward strand.
CGCTCGGGAAACAGCGACCAAAGATCAGGCGCAAGATACGGCGCGCGGCCTTCGGCTTTGGCGCGGGTGGGGCCGAAATCGACGAACCAATCCTTGAAGATCGCCCGCGCCATTGACTCCAGCGTTTCGTTCATGCAGCGGTTCAGCTCGATTTTGTCGTCCAGGGCGCGAATGAAGCTGCCTATATCTGCCTGGATATTATAGTCAAACTTAGGGACCGTAATTCGCCCGATATCAGTACTACTGATATTTGGCTGGGCGCTTCCATGCGCCTGTGAAAGTACGATTTGATCGAAGCCGGGTTGAGTCAAGATTGCATATATAAAATCATCTGTGGATTTTCCAGCCTTGGCGGAAATTTTAGCAACACGTTGATTTATGAACGCAAATAACGAGTGCCGATAACGCCCGACCTTTCCCGTGGTTGCTCCCGTCATTGCCATGACCATATCGCCGTTGATTATCTTGAAACGTTCGATTCCACTTGCCTTTTCTGGCAAGATGTGCTCGCATTTCGTTATATCAATCAGTGGTGGTTCGATAGCCGAAATTTTCACTACGGGAATTCCAAAATCACCAAAATCACCGCTTTTGAAGGCAAAGCCTCCTAGGATTTCAGCCAATTCTGCTAGAGTGGTGTGATCCATGGTGTCTTTCATATTGCCGAGAGAGAGTTCTACCCGCTCACGCTCCACAATCTTGCGAAATGTCTTGCTGACCGTCTGCATATCCACCACATCAACCGCATACGGCAAATCCGACTCCTCGAAGACCCCTCTCAGCGCGCTTTCCTCGTCCCGCGTCAGCGGCCGGGCGGCATCAATGGCGAGATCGAGATCCGATGAATCCTTGGTGGTCCAGGTCGCGCGAGCCAAACACCCACACCTTCGCTTCTGCCGGTAACACGGCGCGCAAAATTGAGCGCACCGTATCGAGGTCATGCGGCCTGATATCGATGGGCGCAGTCATTACCCTTGATCCTGTTGCGCATGAAGCTGGCTGGACAAGAATTTGGCTTCACGCAAAAACATGGGAACCTGCTCAAACACTCGTTGCGCTTTTACGCCATCATAGGTGTGGCTTGTGATATTGCGCTGATCGCGGAATTGCAGCCAGACGGCAAGCTCTTCACTCAGCAAACCTTGGGCATTTCCGGCACGAATTAGATTGGAAAAACTCAGTTTTTCAATCTGCGACGGGTTTTCATCGATACTCTCCAGATAACGACGCAGCATCTTAAACGACAGATCATGGGTGAATTCAAAAGCCTGGATTACGGCGGAGCGCAATATCTCGGCAAGCTTGGCATCATTTCGTGCCAATTCCGACTGCGAATAATCAATCGCATCTTCAAGTTGCCTAATGGCGTTCTCAAACGGGGAAAAATCTAAGCTCATAGCGGTTTTACCGTCTTGAGCATCGTGCGGATTTTTGCTGTCAGCATGTCGGCTTCGGCGAATTGTTCTTCCAGCGTCTTGGTCAGTTGATCGAAGCGCTCGGCGAAGGGGATGCCATCATCCTCGATATCCGCAGCGCCGACATAGCGCCCCGGCGTCAGCACATGGCCATGGGCACGGATTTCATCCAGCGTCGCGGCTTTGCAGAAACCTGGTATATCAGCATAAGCGCCGGCGTTTTTTTCGCCGCGCCAGGCATGATAAGTGTCCGCGATCCGCGCAACGTCAGCTTCGGATAATTCCTTGCGAGTGCGGTCCACCATCACGCCCAGCTTGCGCGCGTCGATGAAAAGCACGCTGCCCCGGCGGTCGCGAAAACTTCCATTCTGCTTGTTGCGGGCCAGGAACCACAGGCATGCTGGAATCTGCGTGGAGTAGAACAGTTGGCCGGGCAGCGCCACCATGCAATCCACCACATCGGCCTCGATCATCGCCCGGCGGATATCGCCTTCGCCCGATTGCGCCGAGGACATCGAGCCATTGGCCAGCACTACGCCGGCGATGCCGTTGGGCGCAAGGTGCCATAGAATATGCTGCAGCCAGGCATAATTGGCATTGCCGGCCGGCGGCACGCCATATTGCCAGCGCGCATCCTCACGCAGGCGCTCGCCGCCCCAATCCGAGACGTTAAACGGCGGGTTCGCGAGGATGTAATCGAACCGTTTGTCCTTCAGCTCGTCCTTATGGAAGCTGCCTTCGTTGTTCCACTTGATATCCGCGTCAATGCCGCGCACCGCCAGGTTCATCTTGGCGAGGCGCCAGGTGGTGTAATTGCTTTCCTGGCCATAAATGGCAATATCGCCGAGTTTTCCCCCGTGGGATTCAACGAATTTCTCTGACTGCACGAACATGCCGCCGGAGCCGCAGCACGGGTCATAGACGCGGCCTTTGAACGGTTCGAGCATCGTCACGAGCACCCGGACCACTGAGCTTGGCGTGTAAAATTCACCGCCGCGTTTGCCTTCCGAACCGGCAAAGCCGCCGAGGAAATATTCATAGACGCGGCCGAGCAAGTCGCGCGCCTTGTCACCCGGCTTGCCGGTCGCAACGCCGGAGATCAGATCGATCAGCTCACCAAGCATGATCTTGTCGAGCGCCGGCCGGCTATAGTCTTTCGGGAGGACGCCCTTTAGGCCGGGGTTGGCGCTTTCAATCGCCGCCATGGCATCGTCAATCAGCTTTCCGATGGTCGGTTGCTTTGCATTGTTCTGAAGGTGCGACCAGCGCGCTTCCTTCGGCACCCAGAAGACATTCTCGGCCAGATATTCGTCCGAATCTTCCGCTGCGCCAGGATCATTGGCCAGCAAAGCCTCGTGCTTGGCTTCAAACGCCACCGAGATATGCTTGAGGAAGATCAGGCCTAGCGCGACATGCTTGTAATCTGAGGGTTCCAGATTCTTGCGCAGCTTATCGGCCGCCAGAAATAGCTGCGCCTCAAAGCCGAGTGTCGCACCGTTACCGTTTTCTTTCTTCGAGGAATCAGCAGCGGGGATGGCTCCGGTGACGGCGTCTTTCGTCGGTCGGCCTCTTGGCATGGCAGATGTGGCTCCTAGTGGTGCTTGCTTATACTTGATTCGATTGTAATACGGTAGACGTCGCCCGGTTAAAGGGCTATCGTAATATTACTATAGCCTGCTCGTAGGCGAGGAGACTAGCTCCAACCTTCTGTACCAACCTGATGCGACCCACCCATATGCAGGTCAGCGGACCCCGTATGCTGATTTAAGCGCGGGCGGCAGACTAAGGAACCATCATTTTCGTCTTAGACCCCGCTTCACCCACTGAGCCGCTCCTCGGTCGGACTAAGACGCGTCATTTTCGCCCAGTATAAAGCTGAAGACGGCGGCAGAAACGTCAATGATGGAAGTAGCCTCTTAAAATGAAGTGCACAAATTGTGCACGGGACGAACGATACAGGGCATCACCAAACGACACCATAAAACTAGAAATCTTAAAAAAAACCATATGGAATGGCACTTTCCGATATCACATGGTACCAGCCATCACCCCAAAACCAGGATTCGAATCACGCTGGGGCCACCACTCTCACCCTGCTGCGGCGGGGTTTTTCTTTTCTTCAGGCCGATTGGGCCAGTTTAGTCGTGCCGACCTGACCGCGGCAATCGTGCCGTTACGGCAGGCAGTTTAAGCACCTTAAGGCCAACTTCGTCGAAGGACATCCTGCTCCGATGCCTTGTGTAATCGGATTGTCGCGATCGCCGTCGGCCATCTTGGCAAGAGACAGAAAAAGGCCGACTCCCATCAGCCTCGTAAAGCCATCATCGCAATGAGCGACGTTCTGCCGATCCGAGTAGCCGCATTATACCACTTCACGCCGTTTTCCGATTGCGCGAGGCTGCGTGAACTCTTGTGGTCCGTTTGCTATGCACATGACATTCGCGGCACGTTATTGATTGCTCCTGAAGGCATTAATGGCACCATTGCCGGCTTGGATACGGCTATAGACGAGGTTCTAGCGGCGATTCGCACCATACCCGGGTGTGCCGATCTGGCGATAAAATACTCGCGCGCCAAAACACCGCCCTTTGACAGAATGAAAGTGCGGATCAAGCGTGAGATCGTCACCATGGGACAGCCGTTTTCCCATCCTGGTGAAAACACCGGCGAATATATAACAGCCGAAAATTGGAATGATTTGATCGGCCAGCCCAATACCGTCGTGATTGATATTCGCAACGATTATGAAGTAGCATTGGGTAGTTTTGCAAAAGCGATTAATCCAAATATCAAAACATTTCGCGAATTTCCGGAATGGGTGCAGCATCAAAAACAGCTGCTTTTTTCTGATGAAAGCGCGCCAAACGTGGCCACGTTTTGCACGGGTGGCATTCGTTGTGAAAAAGCCACCGCTTATTTACGGTTTCTCGGCTTAAAACGCGTGTACCAGCTGCAAGGCGGCATACTCAAATACCTAGAAACCATAGATCCCAAAGCGAGCCAATGGCACGGTGAATGTTTCGTTTTCGACCAACGCGTTGCCTTAAAGCACGGTCTTGGACTCCACGAAAATACCTCTACGGATGAATCAAAAAGTTAACGGAACCTCTCTAAATAGCAGTCCCGCCTCATTAAAACTCACTTTTTCTGACGCAAACGCAATGACTTGATTGCGGTCAAACGACGGACGAGTAGGTGAAAGCACGAAAGCCAATACGTCATCGGCCGCCTGTTTGGAAAGCGAGTTCGGAGCAGCCCCATGCGGCATATTAT
>JAQNCU010000095.1 GCA_029077775.1 Acidocella sp.
CCATCGAGCGTCATCATCCGACCATGGCTGTCGGTCTCGAAGATGGCGATGTCCTGAAACGGACTTTTGACGCGCGCCAATTGCCGCACAAAACGGAAACGCTGACCCCAATCCTCGTAGAGCGTTTCATTCAACCAGGTATCGGTCATAGGAGATCCTTATCACTTGCAAAAAAGCCGGAGGTTTCCACCCCCGGCTCACCCTGCCCGCCGCGCTAAGAGCCAGCGGGCAGCTTTAGGCGACGAGACCGCGCCTTTGTTCATCCACTTGCACGGTACACGGCCCGAAAGCGGCCTGTAGGTAGGGGATGACCTTATAGGGGTCGCAGACGCCGCACATGAACACGTCAAGCGCGGCAAAGTTGCGCTCAGGCCAAGTGTGGATTGAAATATGGCTCTCTGCCAGAACGACCACGCCGCTGACGCCGCCATTTGGCGTAAAATGGTGAAAATGGCTGTGCAGGATGGTGGCACCAGCCTCCAGCGCGCCCGCGCACAGGGTTTTGTCGATCAGTTCAGGGCTATCAAGATGGCTTGCCCCCCACAGATCGATCAAAAGATGCATACCAGCGAATTTCTGGCCGTCACGCTCGACAAAATAATCCTTAGGCGGCTCCACGGAGAGCGTAATCGTCTGGTTTTCGCTCGGAGTCTCCGAGACCATCCCCAGTCGGGCAAGTGCGTTCATTTCGAACCCCCTCAACTAGTAGACAGCCTGTAGAACACGGCACCGCGCCATGCCCCCCTGGGCCAAGAGCGGCGGCTTATGAGGCCATACCCCCCGGGGCGCAATAGGTTTTTCGGCAAAAGATTGTGAAATTTTTACCGCAGGTCTGGCCCGGCGACCGGCGCACGACCCGGCGGGTGCTCAAAATATGACAAGGCGAGGACGGCCGAGGTGGGAACGACGATTGCATTGACGAGGGGAATATGCCCAACATCGTCATGTAAAATGCGGAAAATCGAAGGACAACTTCTGAAATGTCAGACCACACCGCCCCCGCCACCGCACTGATTGTGGAAGACATCCACAAAAGCTTTGGTCCTGTGGAGGTGCTGAAAGGTGTTTCGGTCACCGCGAACGACCATGACGTGATCGCCATTCTTGGGTCCTCCGGGTCCGGCAAAAGCACATTTTTACGCTGCATCAACCTTCTGGAGATGCCAGACAGGGGGCGGGTGCGCATTAAAGGCGAGCTGATCGAGATGACTGACGGGAAAAAATCCCGTGGTGCGGCTAACCCGAAACAGATCGAAAGGCTGCGGTCCAGGCTGGCAATGGTGTTTCAGCAATTCAACCTGTGGGCGCATATGACGGTTCTGCAGAACGTGATCGAGGCACCGATCCATGTTCTGGGGCTTGACCGGAAAACAGCGATCGCGCGGGCCGAGGCGATGCTTGAGAAAGTTGGGCTTTCCGCCAAGCACCATGCCTATCCCGCACAGCTTTCCGGCGGCCAGCAGCAGCGCGTGGCGATTGCCCGTGCATTGGCAATGGAGCCCGATGTGCTGCTGTTCGACGAGCCGACATCGGCACTGGACCCTGAATTGGTGGGCGAAGTTTTAAAAGTAATGCGTGATTTAGCAAAAGAGGGGCGCACCATGCTGGTGGTGACCCACGAGATGGGATTTGCCCGTGAGGTTGCAAGCCGCGTGATGTTTTTGCATAAAGGACAGACTGAGGAAGAGGGTCGGCCCGAGGATATGTTCACCAACCCTCAATCACCACGGTTCAGGCAGTTTTTGTCGAGTACACTTAAACATTGAGGTAAATTCGAAAGCTGACGCGACATTAGCGAAATAAACAAAACATTATTTTATTATCAGAATGAACAAAATTCACGCTGATCGTGAAATTTTAAAGTAACGTAAGCTTGTAAAAATAGGCTTGTGGAATGAAGCAGCCAGATAGCGGTGCACAAAAAATTCCCTGTGTATTGCTGGTAGAAGATGAAGCCGAGATAAGGTCTTTGCTCGCCGATGAGATAAGGGCCGCAGGTGTGTTCGTGGTGGAACACACAAACGCAGACGAAGCCTGGGATTTTTTGCAGTCCGGCGCGCGCGTGGACCTGGTGTTTTCGGATGTGAACATGCCGGGAACGTTAGACGGTTTGACGCTGGTTCGGCTGATCAGAGCGCAAATGCCTGAGGTCAAGACCATTCTCACATCAGGCAATCTGGGGCCGCGCAACATCTCGGATATCGGCATTTATCTGCAAAAACCGTTCAGGATGCGTGTCGCGCTCAACCACGTGCTGAGCGGCCTTGGGCGGGATACGCTGTGATGGGCGCCGGAGCACGAATAAAAGTTATTCGGAAAATAACCGCTTTTTAAAAAAAGCGGCGCAAAAATTTTTGTAACGCCAAGCCAAGGGCGTTGGCGGACCAAATGCCCATGACCCAGGGTTACAAACGTCATCTTGCTTCTTTTTCTTCAGAAAAAGAAGGTTTTTGCCTACATGCGCGCGGCGCGCATCAGGCGTTTCATCTCGATGATCGCCGCGGGCAAGCCGGTGAGCAGGGCCTCGCCGATGAGGTAATGGCCGATGTTAAGCTCGCGCACCTCCGGCAGGGCGGCGATGGGGGTTACGTTGGCAAAAGTCAGTCCGTGGCCAGCATGGCATTCCAGGCCAAGCTCGGTGGTAAGGGCGGCGGCGGCGGCCAGGCGCGCGAGCTCGCCCGGCTTGTTGTTCGCATAGGCCCCGGTGTGAAGTTCCACCACCGCGGCCTTGATATAGGCGGCGGCGCGCAATTGCTCCGGGTCCGGGTCGATAAACAGCGAGACGACAATGTTGGCGCGGTTAAGCCGCGCGATCATGGGGGCGAGGCTGTTATGGCTGCCGATAACGTCCAGCCCGCCTTCGGTTGTCACCTCGGCACGGCGTTCCGGCACAATGCATACACCGTGCGGTTTGAGCCTTGTGGCGATCTCGACCATTTCCTCGGTCGCGGCCATTTCCAGGTTGATCGGGGCCGCGAACCGGGCGCAGATTTTTTCGGCATCCTCATCGCGGATATGGCGCCTGTCCTCACGCAAATGGATGGTGATACCATCCGCCCCGGCGGCGATGGCGGCTTCGGCCACCGTAAATGGGTCCGGGTGGGTGCCGCCGCGCGCGTTTCGGATGGTGGCGACATGGTCGATATTGACGCCAAGCCTGATATGCTGATCCATTTTATATATGTAGGGCGCGTCCGCCAGCCGCCAGGGCTGCTTCCTTCACGGCTTCGCTCAAAGTCGGGTGCGCATGACAGATGCGCGCCACATCCTCAGCCGAGGCGCCGAATTCCATGGCGGTGGTAAGCTCGGCGATCAAAGTGCCCGCATCCGGGCCGAGGATATGGGCGCCGAGGAGCCGGTCGGTGGTTTTATCCGAGAGAATTTTCACGAAACCATCGGTGTCGCCCATGGCGCGGGCGCGGCCATTGGCCATGAAGGGAAATTTGCCGACGGTGTATGCGATACCAGCTTCTTTCAGCTCATCCTCGGTTTTGCCCACGGCTGCCACCTCTGGCCAGGTGTAAACCACGCTGGGGATAGCGTCGTAATTCACATGACCAGCCTGGCCAGCGATGCGCTCAGCCAGGGCGACGCCCTCATCCTCGGCCTTGTGCGCAAGCATCGGCCCGGCGATGACATCGCCAATGGCATAGATGCCAGGAATGTTGGTGGCGAAATGCGCGTCGGTGACAACGCGCTTGTGCTCATCCACGGCAACGCCCGCAGCGTCCAGGACCAGACCCTCGGTGTAAGCGTAGCGACCGATCGCCAGCAGCACGATATCGGCCGTGATGGTTTCGGCGGCACCGCCTTTGGCGGGCTCCACGGTCAGGGTGACTTCGGCTTTGTCCGTTATTGCACCAGTAACCTTGTGGCCGAGTTTGAATTTGATCCCCTGTTTGGCCAGAATTTTCTGGAACGCCAGGGCAATTTCGGTGTCGAGCCCGGGGGTGATACGGTCGAGATATTCGATGATTGTAACCTCCGCCCCTAGCCGCCGCCAGACACTGCCCAGTTCCAGCCCGATCACGCCGCCGCCGATGACCACAAGATGTCCCGGAACCTTATCCAGCTCCAAAGCGCCGGTGGAGGTCACGATCTGCGTCTCATCAACGGTCACGCCCTTTAGCGGCACCGATCCGCTGCCAGTGGCGATCACGATATGGGGGGCGGTGTAGGTTTGCCCCGCCACGTCGATCTCATGCGGGCCGGTGAAGCGCGCGGCACCTTTCAGCCAGGTGATTTTGTTCTTTTTGAACAGGAACTCCACACCCTTGGTGTTGGCACCCACCACTTCGGCTTTGCGGGCCTGCATCCGCGCGAGGTCAAGCTTGACCTCGTGCACGTTGATCCCGTGATCCTGCAAACCATGCGCTGCCTGGTGAAAAACCTCCGAGGATTGCAGCAGGGCCTTCGAGGGGATGCAGCCTATGTTCAGGCAGGTACCCCCAAGGGTCTCGCGTTTTTCGACACAGGCGACCCGCAGCCCGAGCTGTGCGGCGCGAATGGCGCAAACATAGCCGCCGGGGCCGGAGCCGATGACGATGATGTCGAAGGTATCAGCCATAATTCGCCTCATACAAGCCTGGGTGAAAGTCTTGCCACGGCTCTTAGACCTGCTTTCGATACCAGGCAATTAAGAGGCAATGCGCGCGGCTTTGTGTGGTGCGTGGCGGCGAATTAATGATGACCGCCCTTCTAACGGCCCGCCGGGCACACGACGTTAACAAGGTGAGATCATTTCGTGGAGGAAAGAATGTCGTTGATTTTGATTATTATCCTGTTTTTTCTGATATTCGGCGGTGGCGGCGGGTATTATGCCCATCGTAGCTATGGCGGCCGGGGCTCCGGCAGTGTTTTGGGCCTCGTGCTTATTGTACTGGTCGTGGTCTGGCTGTTCGGCGGTTTCGGCCCGGGTTACGTGCATTAGCTTAATTGGCTAATGGCAAGTCGGGTGTTCAGCCCGGCTTGCGCCGCCCTGGCGGGCACGTCTATGCGTGCTCTATGCCATTGCTCTCTGCCCGCGTGGGCCGCACGGAACTCGCCGCCACCTTCGCCATGGCCGCCCGCGCTCGCGCGCTGCGCGCCGCGGGAGCGGATGTGATCTCGCTCTCACTGGGTGAGCCGGATTTTCCGACACCCCCCCATGTGATCCAGGCAGCTTTCGAGGCCGGATTGCGGGGTGAGACGAAATATCCGCCGCTCGCGGGTACCGAAGCGTTGCGCGACGCGGTGAGCGACAAATACCGGCGCGAGCAGAAGCTCGACATTCCGATACAGAACATTCTGATCACCAATGGCGGCAAACAGGCGATTTTTAATGTTCTTATGGCGGTGATCGACCAGGGCGACGAGGTGGTGATCCCGAGCCCGGCCTGGGCGGGGTACGAGCAGGCGGTGAATTTTGCGGGTGGCATGGCGGTGTTTTGCGCCTGTCCGCAGGCCGACGGTTTTGTACTGCAGCCCGCGGCGCTGGAAGCTGCAATCACGCCGCGCACGCGGCTCTTGCTGTTGAATTACCCGAACAACCCATCCGGTGCGGCAATAACAGCGGCGGCGCTGGAGGCGATCGCGGCGGTGCTGCGCCGATACCCGGATATCTGGGTGCTGTCGGATGATATTTATGAGCATTTGCTGTTCGATGGGTTTTCCTACGCCACGCTGGCGGCGGTGGCCCCCGATCTCGCGGGGCGGGTTGTAACGATGACCGGGGTTTCCAAAACCTATGCGATGACCGGCTGGCGGGTTGGGTTTTGCGCCGGACCGGCTGAAATCATCAAAGCGTGTACATTGGTGCAGGCCACCGCGACATCGGGCGTGTCCTCGATCAGCCAGGCGGCCGCACTGGCGGCAGTGACAGGGCCCCAGGATTTTCTCGCCGTACGCGCCCGCGCCTATCAGGCGAGGCGGGATCTGGTGGTCGCGGCACTGAACCAGATTCCAGGCGTTTCCTGCCATCGGCCGGAGGGGGCATTTTACGTGTTTCCAGACATTTCCGGCTGCCTCGGCAAAACCACGGCGCGCGGGCGGGCGCTGCGCGATGACGCGGATTTCGCCCAAGCCTTACTGGAGGAAGCCCTGGTTGCCGTGGTGCAGGGCGCTGCCTTCGCCATGAGCGGGCATTTACGGCTCTCGACCGCAACATCTGAGACAACGCTCGAGATCGCATGCGCGCGGATCGCGACATTTTGCGCCGGGTTGACAGGCTGAGCCGATCCGCCCTGCTTGATTAAGCCCGGGCGTGAGTTACATCACGAGGGCACAAATATATCAGGAGGCAAACATGAAAGCTCTATATCACGCGCATGGCCACGCAACCGGCGGGCGCACCGGCGAGGGTGGAACCGATGACGGAAGGTTAGCGGTCACGCTGAGCACACCGAAGGAACTGGGCGGCGATGGCGGGCCGGGCACCAACCCGGAGCAGATGTTCTCCATCGGGTATTCCGCATGTTTTCTCGGTGCGCTGAAATTCGTGGCGGGCAACGAGAAGGTTAAAATTCCGGCTGAAACCAGGGTTTCCGCCGATATTGGTATCGGTGCGCGCGATGATGGCACAGGCTTTGGGATCACCGCCGCGATCACCGTCAGCATCCCCGGTATGGAGAAGGATGTCGCAGAGGCGCTGGTGCAGAAGGCGCATATCGTCTGCCCGTATTCCAACGCCATCCATAAAACGGTCGATGTTCAACTCACGGTGGTCTGAGCCCGCTCACGCCGCTTAAGCAAAACAGCGCCATTGAGGCGCTGTTTTTGTTTGTCGAGAGCGAGGTTTTGGTGGAGCCAAGCGGAATCGAACCGCTGACCTTCTGCATGCCATGCAGACGCTCTACCAATTGAGCTATGGCCCCGTCACCGAGCGCTGCGTATAGACCGGGGATTGGCGGGGGATCAAGGGGTGGAAGAACGAGGCACATATGGTATGCACCGCGCAGCGCCGGGTTAGCACAGTGGTAGTGCAGCGGTTTTGTAAACCGAAGGTCGGGGGTTCAAATCCCTCACCCGGCACCAGACACTCAACAACTGATGGGCTCGGATGACCATATCGGCGCCACGTCTGTTCCTGGGACGCGCATTTGCCGGGCCGGGTGCAATCCGGGTTGAAAATGGGCGCGTGGCCGAAATTTTGCCGGGGCGCCTAGACGCCGATATCCGCCTGACCGACGGTTTTTTGAGCCCCGGTCTAATCGACCTGCATAATAATGGTGCTTTCGGCGTGGATTGTGCGATGGCGGACCCGGACGCCTGGGACCGTTATGTTGACGGCTTGGCAGCACATGGCGTGACCGCGATGATGCCGACGATCATCACCGCGCCAATGGATGATCTCTGCGCCGCCGCCGCCCGCGTGGCCACCGCGATGGCGCGGCATGACGGCATTTTGGGGCTACATCTGGAGGGGCCTTTTTTATCACCCCATAGGCTTGGCGCGCACCGTGCGGCGTGGCGGCGTGACCCCACGGCGGGGGCGATTGAACATTTGCTGGCCGATCCGGGGATGCGCCGGGCGTTGCGCATGGTCACACTGGCACCGGAATTGCCCGGCAGCGTGGCAGCGATCAGGGTGCTGGTGGCCGCCGGGATTGTGGTGTCGCTGGGCCATACCGAGGCTGATGCGGCACAGATGCGTGCCGCCGCCGCCGCCGGCGCGCGGCTGGTCACGCATGTGTTCAACGCGCAATCCCCGCTTGGCCACCGCGCACCGGGGGCGGCGGGGGTTGCGCTGACTGACCCGCGCCTGACACCCTGCCTGATTGTCGATGGCGTGCATGTTGACCCGGCGATCTTACAGCTCGCCTTCGCCGCCTGCCCGCGTGCCGTGGCGGTGACGGATTCTATTTTGCTCGCCGGGCTGGAACCGGGGGCCAGGGCCGCGTTTGGCGGTGCGCCTGTGCGGCTGGGGCCCGATGGTGTGGGGCTGCGGCAGGATGGCACCATCGCGGGGGCCGGGATTACACTGGACGAGGGCATCAGGCGGCTGATCGCCGCCGGAGTGCCCGCTGAAATGGCGCTTGCCGCCGCGACATCGCGCCCCGCGGAAGCGCTTGGCCTGGCCGATCGCGGGCGGCTCGCCCCAGGGGGGCGGGCGGATCTGCTCTGGTGGGGGGATGATTTCACGCTCCGGCAGGTGTGGCGCGCCGGGCACGTGGTGGCAGCGGGTCGGGGACAAACCGGCACTGAGGCCACACAGCCGGGCTCGATGGATCTGGATGAGCGCCCGACGCTTAATATTGTCGAGGCATTTCTGGCACAGGAGGCAGCCGCGCAACGCGCGCTCGCCGCCGCCGCCGCAAATCTTGCGGCGCTGGCTGATGCCGTGGCGGCGCGGATGCAGAGGGGCGGGCGGCTATTTTATGTCGGCGCGGGAACTTCCGGCCGGTTGGGCGTGCTGGATGCTGTGGAATGCGGGCCAACTTTCGGCGTTGGGCAAGATGTGATCGTGCCGGTTATGGCCGGTGGCATCGGCGCGTTCATGCAGGCGGCGGAGGGGGCGGAGGATGACGAGCACGCCGCCATCCAGGCGATGCGGGATGCCGCGATTACGGCCCGAGATGCGGTGGTCGGCATCGCGGCATCCGGGGCGACAGCCTTCACACTGGCCGCGATCCGCCATGCGCGTGAAGCCGGGGCGTTGACCGGGGCGATCACCAATATGCCGGGCTCAGCCCTGGCGACAGCGGCGGAAATGGCCGTACAAATCGCCTCGGGCGCTGAGGTGATTGCAGGCTCGACGAGGTTATCCGCCGGGACAACGCAGAAAATCGCCCTGAATATATTGTCTTCAACGGCAATGATCCGGCTCGGCAAGGTTTATGGGCCGTACATGGTTGATATGCGCGCGACAAACATAAAATTACGGGCGCGCGCCGTACGGATGACGTTGGAATTGGCGGGGGTGGACGAGGCGCTGGCGACAGCGGCGCTGGAGGATGCTGACATGCAGGTGAAGGTGGCTGTGGTGATGATGAAGAAAAATTTACCGGCAGAGGCGGCGCGGGCAGTGCTGGCACGTGAAAAAGGGACTTTACGGCAGGCGTTGAAGGGATAAGTTTAAGGTAGTTTTTGACCGCAAGGATTCACGTTGGCCAGTAAATTGGTGAGTACCGCCCGTGCCGTTGATGATTTCATTATCGAC
>JAQNCU010000508.1 GCA_029077775.1 Acidocella sp.
AGCATGCGGCGTACTAATGCTCCATCCACGCATTTGGCCGAAAGCGATCGCAGTTCAGCGCTCGTGTAATCCGTTCGGGTGATTTTCAACTTCGCGCCCATCAGATGTCCCCATTATGCGAATCGCCGCATGAGGGTATCGAATCCGATTTCGCTCTCGATGGGAATCCCTAAAAATGAGTCGGCCTCAATACGGGCTGGTATAACAGCCCAACCTGTTTGTCATACACCACTACCAGTGATCGAGATTGTCGTCGTTCGCAGTGCGCGTCAGCGGACCGGAAAGACAGAGCCAACTTTCTCGAAAAAGATGGTGAAGTGAGAAAAGCATGTGCCGGACAGCAATTAGGTATTCATGGCACCAATCGGCGTAGCCTACTCATGTCGGCTTCCTGCGACCTCGAGGATGGCCGCTTTGAGCGCGGGAAAGGTTGTGAATCCTGTCTCGTCGTTCAGGTGGCCTCCTCCCCTGATCACCTCTGGCGAAGCGCGCAGGTCGGCGGCCAATTCCTCGGAACGTGCCAGTGGGACATAGGGATCATCGTCGGCCGCCCAACAGCGACACACACCTATTCTCTCGCGGATTTTGGTCCAATCAAACGGCGTCGCGAAGAACGATGCATTGATTGGGTCGTAATCCGGCAGGCCGAGTGCGCCGATGAACCCCGCTGCCAGGAAGAGGCCGCTGAATGACGCCTTGGTCCGCTTGACGACCCGCAGCGCCATGGCAGCACCCAAGCTATGACCAACGAGGATGGTGCGCTTGGGGAGCAACGGCGCAACAGCCATGTCGTACGTCTCAGACCAAGCAGCGAGCGACTGGCCTTGTGGGGTGGGGAAACGAAGACGCAGCACCTCAAATCCCGTCAGGCTCAGCTCAGCATCAAGCCAGGGGAACCAGTTTGTATCGGGTCCGCAATGGGCACCATGGAAGATGATTACCCGCGTTGGCAACATAGGACCTCCTTGCTTTTCGGTTGTTGCGACCGCGCGACTGCCCATGGCGGCGGGCGGCTCGCCGAGGGAGACTAATCGGATCGCATCGCGCGATCGATCTTTCCCTTTGTGTCCCTAAAAAATGTAGCTACACAAGTCGTCTAGTTAAGAGAGATAGTCTGCCGCTAGTTTGAATGATCGCTTGGGGCGAAGACTCCAGGATGTACTGATTGCAGGAGCGTGAACGCCAATGAAACATCAGAAGGTCTCACGCTGTCGTTGGATGATTCCGCTTTCGATGCTGATCTGCTGTGGGACAGGCTTGGCACAGACCGCAGGTGTGGCCGGGGCACAGCCGCTCCCCAATGGCGATTACGTGACGAAGCTGAAAATCATCCCGGAACCCATGAGCAAACTGCTCAATCAGGGGTTTAGCCTCGTCAATATGGCAATCGGCTTGGGAGGCGTCGGCTATCTCCTGCATCGTCATGGCAAATGGGTTGCCTGTTCCATCGTGCAGTCGTCACAAGCCGGTCCGAACAAGGCTGTTTCTCATTGTGCGGCACTGAATTGACGCCCACCACCATCTCCCCTGCAAACAATAACGTGCCCGTCATGCGCCTCCTGTTCGGTCTCCTTGGTGTGTGCTTTCTGATTGCGGCTGGCATTCTGGCGCACCAGAGAGTGGGATTTGTCAGAGCGGCATCTTCGGCGGAAGGCACAGCGATCCAGTCTGGTTTTGGGCCGGCCCATCCTGACATCAAATTCACCACCAGCGCCGGGCGGCTCGTCACGTTTTCACAGGGGGGCGCGGTACGGATATCCGCCGGAGCGCACGTCAAGGTCCTGTATGATCCAGCAAGGCCGCAAGAAACCGCCT
>JAQNCU010000509.1 GCA_029077775.1 Acidocella sp.
AATCAGGCCGCTGGTCCGATTTCGGCCTCCGTCTCGCCTCCGCCGCCGTGCTCGGGCCCGTCGCCCTTTATTGCGTGTGGTATGGCGGGGAGGCATGGCGTGTGTTTCTGCTGGTCGCGGCGGCGGGGCTCGCCTCGGAATGGTCGCGCCTTGCCCATCTCTCCCGGCAAGACCCTGGCCAGCATCTCATCCTCATGGGCCTCATCGTCGGCGTGGCCGCGTGCCAGCCGCATTTTGCCATCGGCTTCATCGTCCTTGGGCTCACCTTTGCCGTCGTGCTGTATTTTTATGGCTGGTTCGCTGCTTTTGGCATCCCGTATGCCGGGGTCGGGGCCATCGCTTTGTTATGGATCCGCTTGCGCCCGCAATATGGGTTTGATGACACGATGTTCCTCATCACAGTGGTCTGGGGCACCGATATCGGGGCCTATCTTACCGGGCGGTTGCTACGCGGCCCTAAGCTCGCCCCCCTCATCTCGCCGGGCAAAACCTGGAGCGGCGCCGTTGGCGGCCTGTTGATCGGCGGCTTCGCGGCGGCCATGCTGGCGGGCGGGGCCAACGGCATCGCCTGGCGGGCATTACCGGCGGCGTTTTTGCTGAGCATTTTTGCGCAAGCGGGGGATTTGTTGGAAAGTGCGATTAAGCGCAAACTGGGCGTGAAGGATTCGGGGCGCACAATTCCCGGCCATGGCGGGTTGTTCGACCGGTTGGATGGATTTCTGGCGGCGTCGCCCATCGCGGCATTGCTGGTGCTAAGCGTACATGGGGGGTTGCCGTTATGGGGCTGAAAACGGTGTCCGTGCTGGGTTCAACAGGAAGTGTCGGGACGCAAACTCTTGATATCATTTCTGAAAACCCGTCTGACTACAGGCTGCGCGCCATCGTCGGCGGCCGCAACGTCGCCCTTCTGGCCGCCCAGGCAAGGCGCTTCCGTCCTGAGCTGACCGTGATCGCGGAGGCATCGCATCTGGCTGATCTGCGTGCCGCCCTGGCGGGTACCGGCCTCGCCGTTGATGCCGGGCGTGATGCCGTGCTGGCGGCGGCGGCGATGAAGGTGGACTGGACCATGTCCGCCATCACCGGCGTCGCGGGGCTGGAACCTGCGCTGGCGGCGGTGGCCCAGGGTGGTACCATTGCGTTTGCCAATAAGGAGGCTTTGGTCTCAGCGGGCGATGTGTTCCTGCGCGCTGTGGCCGATGCCGGAGCCACCTTGCTACCGGTTGATTCCGAGCACAATGCCATCATGCAGGCCATGGCCGATGGCAATGTGAAATCGATCGAGAAAATCACCCTCACAGCCTCTGGCGGGCCGTTCCTCAACTATAAATACGAGGATATGCGGAACATCACGCCAGAGGCCGCTTTGCGCCACCCGGTCTGGTCAATGGGTGCCAAAATCAGCATCGACAGCGCCACAATGATGAACAAAGCCCTAGAAGTGATTGAGGCTGCTCGATTATTCTCACTCAATTCGGCGCAGATCGAGGTTCTCGTGCATCCTCAATCCGTGATTCACGGCATGGTGCATTATTCCGATGGCAGCGTGATGGCGCAGCTCGGCGCGCCGGATATGCGCATCCCCATCGCCCATGCTTTGGCCTGGCCCGCGCGGGTGGCAACGGCAGCGCCACGGCTGGACCTCGCCGCCATCGCAAGGCTGGAATTCTCCCGGCCCGATGAGCAGCGTTTCCCGGCTTTGCGCCTCGCGCGGGAGGTGCTGGCGGCGGGTGCCGGGGCTCCGGCCATTTTCAATGCCGCCAACGAGATCGCCGTGGCGGCGTTCCTTGACCGGCGGATTGGCTTCCTCGACATC
>JAQNCU010000510.1 GCA_029077775.1 Acidocella sp.
GGCGCCCGATAACGCCGAGGCCTTGACGCGGGCGCGCGGGATTTCCAGCGGTTTCGCGGCGGGCAAATCCGGGCAATCGCTGCTGGCGGTCATCGCGGCGGCCAAGGCGATGCCCGAAGCCGAATTGCCGCGCGCCGAGCGGGCGCGTGAGGGCGGGCGGGCCTCTCCGGCGCTGGTGGCGTTGCTGAAAGTGCTGCTGAACGCGGCGGCTGAGCAGAATAACGTGGCGGCGCGGCTGGTGGCGAGCGCCGAGGATATCGAGGCGCTGGCGCTGGACGACCAGACAGAGATTGCGGTGCTGGAGGGCTGGCGGGGGAAAATGTTTGGCAATGACGCGCGGCGGCTGATCCGGGGTGAGATCGCACTCTCAGCCCAGGGGAAACGGGTGAAGATTATCGAGCTTCCCGGCGGGTAGAGATTTTTCGCCGGGGTAAGGAAGTTCCGGGATGTTGTGGTGTTTTCCATCCCGCATTGGTTTTCCTTGGCGGTAAGGAATTTTGCTGCCCTTGGGGGTAGGATATTCAAGGCGGGATCAAGGATAATCCTGGCAGGGGTAAGGAGATTCATAGGCCGGGGAAGGATGGCACCCTCGGGCCAAGGATTTTCCTTTTATAAACGTGCGGTGATTTTATGGCGGGTACTGTCGGGAATTTAGGGTAAAATTAAGGATTGGGTGCGAAGCTGCGCGGCGTGAACCGTAAGGGGCTTCTTCATGATCACCAGCAAGCTGACATCAAAAGCGCAAACCACCATTCCGCAGGCAGTCCGGCATGAATTGGGGTTGCAGCCGGGGGATATTCTGGGCTTTGTGATCGAGGGTGACCGCGTGATCCTGTGCCGTGCGCCGCCGACCTTTACGCCGCGGGAGCCTCAATTGGTGCCGCGAATGCCAGACCCGCCGCCCGCACCGCCGGCGCCACAGGTGGCCCAAACTGCCCATGCGGCCCCGGCGTCAGCCCTGGCAGTAGCACGGCCATTTGTCCCGCCATGCCCACCAACCCTGCCTGGCGCACCAACCATCACACGCGCATCAACCATCACACGCGCACCGACCATGCCTCCCACACAAACCACGCCACCCGCACGAACCACCGCCGGGTACCCCCCCGAGACGCGCCGTTTTATAGGGGCACCGGCATTCACCCCGGTTGCGCGGCGGCCCGAACCGCCGCTCTCGCTGTGGCCGCCTGCTGCCTCGGCGGCTGCGACCTACGCGCCGGCACAGGCCAAGGCACCACCGCCAGTGCCCGATAAGCCGGTGCCAGCACCTCTGGCCCGTCCGCTGCTCGCCGAATGGGAGAGTGAAATCGATGAGCGCGCCTATGACGGTCTTTAGACGCTGGGATATCGTGAAAATATCCTACACCGCGAATCCCGCCATGGCGCCCACGCATCGCCCCGGTTTGGTGATTGTGGCCGGAGAGTTGTTCAGGGACCATGGCCTGTTGTGGGTTTTGATGATCACCAGTGCTACGAATCGCGGCTGGGCGGGCGATATCGACATCAAGGATGTCACGACCGCCGGGCTGGGTGTGCCCTCGATCATCCGGACCGCGAAGATCATGACCGTGCAGGGGCGCGATGCCTATGTGATCGGCTCCCTGGCATCGTCTCAACGCCAGGCGGTGGGGGAACGGGTGTTCGGGGCGATGGGTTTGATTGAGGCGGCCTGAGGCGCGCGGGGCTGGTGGGGCGGCCGCGGGCCGGAATACAGCGCGCGGGGCTGGTGGGGCGGCCGCGGGCCGGAATACAGCGCGCGGGGCTGGTGGGGCGGCCGCGCGCCGGAATACAGCGCGCGGGGCGGTGGGCGG
>JAQNCU010000096.1 GCA_029077775.1 Acidocella sp.
GTAAGGAGCCGCTTTTTTGAAAAAAAGCGGCGCAAAAAACTTCTGATATGCCGGTGCCGGGCTTCTGGAACCCCAATGGCCCAGATTAATAATGTTTTTTTGCTTCTTTTTGTTCACAAAAAGAAGCGCTTGCTGCCCGCAAAGAGTCATTCTTTAGGCCAGCTGGTATTAGAGCGTTTCCGTTTGATCGGAAGACGCTCTAATCCTCAACCCGGCGCAGGCGTTTGGTCGCCGATCGCGCGGCCTTGGCATCCAGCCGCCGGGTTTTTGAGGCTTTGGTCGGGCGGGTTGGTTTGCGGAACACCGGCACGATCGACGCCGCGCGGATCATTTCGAACAATCGCGCCTGAGCATCCGCCCGGTTTTGCATCTGGGTGCGGAAACGGTTGGCGGTGATCACAATCTCCCCGCCTTGGGTCAGGCGGCGGCCCGCCAATGTCTGCAACCGGGCTTTCACCCCATCCGGCAATGTCTGGTTATGCAACAGGCTGAACCGCAACTGAACGGCGGTCGCGACCTTGTTTACGTTCTGCCCGCCCGGGCCGGAGGCCGCGATAAAGCTCTCGCTCAGTTCGCTATCGTCGATCCCAAAACGCGGTGTGATCTGGATAAACATCCCAACCGCACCACCGGAAAATCGTCAAATTAAGCGCGGCTCAGGCCGTTTTGGCGTCGCGTTTTGCGGTCGCGCGCTCCAGGCGGCGTTTCAGCGCCAGGCCCTCGGTGGTCAATTTGGCATCGGTATTCTTCAACAAAAACGCATCCAGCCCGCCATTATGCTCGACCGTGCGGATCGCCCGGGTGGAAAGGCGCAGACGCACATTGCCCAGCACATCCGACAACAACGTGGTTTCCTGCAAATTGGGGAGGAACCGGCGGCGCGTTTTATTGTTCGCGTGGCTGACATTATTGCCAGATTGCACGGTTTTTCCGGTCAGATCACAACGGCGGGCCATGTTACGTCCTCAAAAATACAGCAAAAATACGGTCGTCACCAAATAGCGACGATCCCCAGAACCGGCGGCTTATGGCCAAATCCAGGCGCAGGGTCAAGCCTCACCCGCCGTATCCCGGCCCCCAGCCTTGCGCATTTCACCGGATTCGATGCTGTCTATGGCGTTGTTCAAAATTTGTACCACCACCTCGTCGGGCAGGCTGCGCGTCAGCAAGCCCATCGCCCCGCCCAACAGCGCCGAGGCGATGGCCATTTCACTGACCCTCTGACCCATCAGATACTCGATCGCCTTATCGACCACCGACCCCGCATGGTTCAAATCCTTCTCGGGCGGCGGTTGTCTCTCGCTCATGTCATAATCCATCATTCATTTGTTTATATGGGAACACCGGGCCGGCGTTTCATCGCCCGCTCGCCAGGCTGTGACCTACGCGCCGACGGGGATAGTCTCCAGCGCGCTGGCCTCCACACCGGCGGCAGCGGCGGCATCCTCCAGCTCCACCTGGGCCGCCCACATCCCCGCATACACGCCATTTTGCGCGAGCAACGCCATATGTCCGCCGCGCTCAACGATCAGGCCGTCGCGCAGAACCAAAATCTCGTCGGCATCGGTCACGGTCGATAACCTGTGCGCGATCACCAGCGTGGTGCGGTCATACGCCACCTGGCGCAGCGCGCTGCCGATCTCCTGTTCGGTCGCGGTATCCAGCGCCGACGTCGCTTCATCGAGGATCAGGATACGCGGGTTCTTTAAAATGGTACGGGCAATCGCCACGCGCTGTTTTTCACCGCCCGACAGCTTCAGCCCACGCTCCCCCACTTTGGTTTTGTACCCCTGGGGCAGCGAGACGATGAAATCATGGATCTGGGCAAACCGCGCCGCCTGCTCGATCTCGGTCACACTCGCCCCCGGACGGCCATAGGCGATGTTGTAAAAAATACTGTCATTGAACAAAACCGTGTCCTGCGGCACCACGCCGATGGCCCCGCGCAGGCTGGCCTGGGTATAATCACGCACATCCACGCCATCGACCAGCACCTGGCCTGAAACCGTGTCGTAAAACCGGAACAGCAACCGGCTGATGGTCGATTTGCCCGAGCCCGTAGGCCCGACGATGGCAACCTTGGCCCCCGGTGCCACCGTAAAGCTGACCCCCTTCAGGATACCCCGGTCCGGGTTATAACCAAAAATGACATCCTCAAACCGCACGGCGGCAGGCGCACCCTGTGCCGCCAGGGTTTTCGCCCCCTGGCGGTCGGTGATTTCATGGTTCACCCGCAACAGTGAGAACATCTGCTCCATGTCGATCAGCCCCTGATTGACCTGGAGATATACGAAGCCGAGAAAATTCAGCGGCACGTAAAGCTGCATGAGGTAAGTGTTCACCAGCACAAACTGCCCGACGGTCAAATGCCCATGCGCCACACCGGTCGCCGCCATCAGCATCATCAACGCCAACGCGCCTGAAATGATCACAGCCTGCCCGATGTTCAGCGCGTTGAGCGAAACCTGAGATTTCACGCTGGCGGCCTCATACCGTGCGAGGCTCTCATCGAAGCGCCGCGATTCATGCACCTCATTGCCGAAATATTTCACGGTCTCGAAATTCAGCAGGCTGTCGATCGCCTTGGTCTGCGCCTCGTTATCGGTCTCGTTCATGGCGCGGCGGAATTTCGTGCGCCACGCGGTAAAGCTGAACGTAAACGCCATGTAGAACCCGACCGCGACAAACGTGATCAGCGCGTACCAGACATTGAACAAATGCCAGAGAATCCCGACCGTCAGCAGCAATTCGATGATCGTGGGGATGACATTGAAGGTCGCCAGGCGCAGCACGTTCTGGATCCCCAGCGTGCCGCGCAGAATAATGTTCGAGAGCCCGCCGGTCTGCCGGTCGAGATGGAAGCGCATGGAGAGCCCATGCAAATGCTCGAAGGTCTGGCGGGCCACCACGCGGGAGGCACGCATCTGCACCGCCGCAAAAATCGCGTCACGCAGCTCCCCAAACCCCGCTGCGGCGATCCGCACCCCGGCATAGGCGATGATAATGGCGGCGGGCACCAGCAGCGGCCCGGCGGCTTTGTGCTGGCTGAGCTGATCGACCGCGTGCGAATATAAAATCGGCACGTAAACGGTTGCCACCTTGGCCAGCAGCATGGCGATGCTGGCGAGCACAAGGCGTGCCCGCAAGGCCGGTTCGCGCTTCGGCCATAAATAGGGCAGCAGCGACACGATGGTGGACCAGGACCCGCGCGCGGATTTGGCACCCGGTGGTCCTGCGGAAAGCGGGGCGGATGGTGGCGTGAGATGGGGGTTGGCACGGGCGGCGGATCGGGTCATGTCACGGCACATGGCATCAGACGCGCAAATTGCAAAGCTCCACGCCCATATCACCGCCTGCCACAGCGCCACCCTGCCCGGCACCCGGTTGATGTTTTATGCCGGGCCGCATCATATCGGCTATGTCACACCCGCCTTGGCGGCACAGTTGCGGGCGCTTGGCGCACCGGTTACGCAATCGCCCGTCTCTGCGGTGCTGGACATGGCGGCCCTGCCTGAGCTGAACGCGCTGGCGCGGGCCTTGGGCCTGCGCATCCGCAACGAGGATTTCGACATCCGCGCCACCGCCGATGGGCCCGCGCTGGGTGTGCTGGACCGGGGCGCGTTGCCGTCTTTTGGTGTCATCGGGGTCGGCGTGCACCTGAATGGCCTGGTGCGCCGCGCCGATGGCTGGCATTTATGGGTCGCCAAACGCGCCGCGGATAAAAAACTCGACCCTGGCAAGCTCGACCATCTCGTGGCGGGCGGGGTTGCCGCCGGGCACACGCCGATTGAGACTCTGATCAAGGAAGCCGCCGAGGAAGCCGCCCTCCCCGCCGCCCTCGCCCAGACCGCCAAGCTCACGGGGCGGTTCGCGTATAACATGGAGCGCCCAGAAGGCCTGCGCCGCGACGTGGTCTATGCCTATGACCTTGAACTACCGGAGAGCTTTGCCCCGCAGCCTGCCGATGGCGAGGTCGAATCCTTCGCGCTATGGCCTTTTGCTCAGGTTCTGCACGTTCTATCCACCAGCGACGCCTTCAAATTCAACGTGGCATTGGTCCTGATCGACCTGTTAATCCGCCACAACATCCTCCCCGAAGCCGCTGACTCGCTCCGAACAGCTCTACACGGTCGAAACCAAACGCCCCCACCAATGTCGTCATCACCGCCAAATCCGGCAGGTCGCCGGTAAACACCGCCAGATCACCCTCTGGTCGGCCAGCGCGCCCGCCACTCAGCCCGGCCACCACGGCCGCTATGCGCCGCGCCACCGGGCCAGCCGGGTCGAACCATTTAATCTCTGGGTGCAGGGCCATGAATTCCGGCAAGAGAAACGTATAATGCGTGCAGCCCAGCGCCATGGCGTCAATCCGCGCAGCACCGTCCTGGGTGAATAATTGCGCAATCGCGGGCGCCACATCCACCGCATGGCCCCGGAATTTGCGCTCCGCCAGCGCCGCCAGGCTTGGGGTGCCCAGGCTGTGCACGACGCAATCGGGCGCGAACCGCGTGATCAGGTCGGCGAGATACGCCCGGCGCACCGTGGCTTCGGTGGCCAGCACACCGATATGGCGGGTGACACTCGCCGCCGCCGCAGGTTTTATCGGCGGCACGCACCCGATAAAGGGCAGCGCGAAGCCCGTCCGCAGCGCGGCAAGTGCAATCGTGCTCGCGGTATTGCAGGCAACCACCACGGCATCGGGCGCAAAACCGCTTATCGCCTGCCCGATCACCCCCATGATCCGGGGCACCAGCACATCGTCGGGCTTATCGCCGTATGGAAAAAACCCGTTATCGGCCACATAGGTCAGGCGGGCATCGGGCAGAAGCCGCCTTATTTCCCGCACCACACCCAGGCCGCCAATGCCTGAATCAAAAACCAGCAGATGCATCGCGGCCCGCGAATTCCACATCGCGGTGGACATGCACCGACATCAGCACGCCAAACCCCAGCATCACCGCGGTCAACGCCGACCCGCCATAGGATATCAACGGCAACGGCACACCCCCCACGGGGATCAGCCCCATCACCATCGACAAATTTACGAAGCAATACAGGAAAAAATTCACCCCGATGCCCAGCGCGACAAGCCGCCCATAAGCATGCAGGCAAGTCATCGCGGTGTACAGCGCCATCGCCACGATCGCGTATAACAACCCCAGCACCGCGACGCTGCCGAGAAACCCGAATTCCTCGGCGATGATGGTAAACACAAAATCCGTCTGCTTCTCGGGCAGAAAATTCAACTGGTTCTGCGTGCCGTGCAGATAGCCCTGGCCGGAAAACCCGCCCGAGCCGAGCGCGATTTTCGACTGGATGATATTATACCCGGCACCCAGCGGATCAGACCCGGGGTGCAAAAATATCGTGATCCGCGACCGCTGATACCCATGCAGATGATGATACAAAATCGGTGCCGCCACGGCGATGAGCCCGATCACCAGGGCGAATTTCCACCACCTCACCCCAGCCCCCAGCATCACCGTGCCGCCAATCGCCGCCACGATCACGGCGGTCCCCAGATTGGGCTCCTTCAGGATCAACCCCACAGGCAACAACACCGCGAGCAAAGCCGGCAGCAGAAATAAAACATTCCCGATCCGCTCATAGCTCGCCCGGTGGAAATAGGCGGCCAGCCCCAGCACGAGAAACAGCTTCATAAGTTCGCTCGGCTGGATCTCCACACCGCCCAGGGTCATCCAGCGTTTGGCACCCAGACCGGTATGCCCGAACTTCATCACCACCAGCAGCAACAAAATGCCCACCGCATAGGCAGGCCAGGAGAATTTCGCGATGATCCGTATATCCACCATGGCGATTGCCAGCATCAACAACAAGGCGGCGAAAAACCGGATGATCTGGCTGTTGGCATAAGGCGTGGGTGAACCCCCGGCGGCGGAATAAAGAGCGGCATACCCCACCCCGGCCAGCAGACACACACACAGCACGAACAACCAATTGATCCGCAGGAATTTCCGCGCGAAGCCGAAAGACCGGTCGCGCAACGGCCTGCGCATCACGCCGCCATAACCGCTCATTGCACCACCATATTCGTCCCGTCCGGCATGGCCTGGGTGTCGGCCACGGGCACCGTGGCTGGCACAGCGGCGGGCAAAGGTCCGCCCGGCACCACCGGCGCGTTGGCGACGCCACCACCCGCCAACGGCACATCGCGCCCCGCCGGGTCGTGGGTGATGGCATAGGTCAACAAATCCCGGGCGATGGGGGCTGCCGTCTGCGCCCCGAAATTGCCGTGCTGGATAACCACCGCCACGGCGTAACGCGGGGCGTCATAGGGCGCAAAAGCCACGAACAACGCATTCGGCCTATCCGCCCAGGGCATGGTCATGTCATTAAAATTGCGCTGCTTCTCGGCCGCGGTGTTATCATGCACCTGCGCGGTGCCGGTCTTTCCCGCCATCTGCACGCCGGGGATCATCAACCGCGAGGCATAGGCTGTGCCGGCTTGCGTATTCACCACCTCGAACAAGCCCTGGCGAACCACCGCGAGGTGCCTGTCGTCGATATCCAGCACCGGCCAATCCTGCGGCGTCGCCCCGGCCTGCAACACATCGCCCACCCGGCGCGTGACATGCGGGCCCACCGCCAGACCGGTGCCCACCCGCGCGATCATGGTGGCGAGCGCCAGGGGTGTGAGCTGCGTATAGCCCTGGCCGATCCCCTGCACCACCGTATTGCCCGCCACCCAATGGATGCCGCGCGCGCGCGCCCAATCGTGGGTCGGCACCAGCCCGGATGCGACATTCGGCAAATCGACCGCCAAATTTGTGCCCAGACCCAGCGCGGTCGCCATCTCGGCAATCGGGTCGATGCCGGTCATCAGTGCCACCTGATAGAAAAACACATCGCAGCTCACCTGCAACGCCGTGGTGACCGTAATCTCGCCATGCGCGGTGTGGTTGTCGCACCAGAACACGTGGTCGCCGAGCTTCAAAAACCCCGGACAATCCAAAATCGTGTCCGCCGTCAACACACCCTTTTTCATTGCCGCCAGGGTCACGGTGGGCTTGAATGTCGAGCCCGGGGCGAATAATCCGTCGGTCGCCTTGTTCTGCAACGGGTGTTTGGGGTCGGCCATCCACTGGTCCCACACCGCGGCGGGCACACCTTTATCAAACAGCGCCGGGTCGAATGACGGGTTGCTCGCCATCGCCAGAATTTCACCGGTCCGCGCATCCAGCACCACCGCCGCCCCGGCGGCCTCGCCCAGCCCTTGCACGGCCAGCGCCTGCATTCCGGCATCGATCGTCAGGGTGACATCCTGCCCGGGCGTGCCCGGGTCATGCGCCACCTGGCGGACGATCTCGCCATGCACATTGGTCTCGGTCTGCACAAAGCCCGGCGACCCGCGCAACGCCAAATCCTGCGCCGCCTCCACGCCGGTCCGGCCGATCCGCATCCCCGGCAGCGCCAGCACGGTATCCGCCTTGGCCTCGCGCTGGTTTGGCCGCGCCACATACCCCACCGCATGCGCCAAAGCCGGGCCATAGGGGTAAACCCGGCTTGACCCCACCTCGACGATCACCCCCGGCAGATCCGGCGTGTTCACCTCGATCGCCGCCATATCCGGCCAATCAAGGTAATCCTTCAACAACACGGGGATATAACCCGGTCGGTCCCCCAGATCGGCCGCAATCCGCGCCCGCTCGGCATCTGAAAAGTTGACCAGCCGCGCGAAATTATCGAGCACCGCCGCTGGTTCGGGCGCCAGCGCCTGCATGAACAAGGCCCGCCAATGCTGCTGGTTGCCGGCCAGCACCACGCCGAACCGGTCCCTGATCAACCCGCGCTCCGGTGCGACCAGCCGTTCCGAGATTGAGTTCGCCTGCGCCAACATGGCGTATTTGCTATGCTGCGCGACCTGCAATTTATACAGTTTTGCCCCGATTGCGCCGAACACCCCGAGCTGCACGACACCGATGAAAGCCGCCCGGCGGGTGAACCCGGCGCGGTCCTTGTTATCGCGCTTCACGCGAGTTCCACCGCCGCCGGGCCGCGATGCGCCCGGATGAAAAACGCCGCCAAGGCCGGGTACAGCCCCATTGCGAGTAATATTTCGGCGCCAAGCGGCATCAGGGGCAAAATCCGCAGGCTGAATAACGATTCAACCGCCCAGGCCAGCCCCGCCCCGCACGACGACATGCCACAAAACACCAGCCAGACCAGCAGAAACCGCTGCCCCACCAGCCGCCGCTGAACCGCCAATATCACCCCCTGCAACACCAGCAACAGCACCGCCCACATCCCCATGGGCGAGCCCCCGGCCAGATCGACCAGCACACCCACCAGCGCGACAAAGGGCGCGGGCAGGGAGGACGGGCGATAAAGCGACCAGAAGAACACGCAAGCCATGGCATAAACGGGGCGCAAGGCCGCCTGCCAGGGTAGCCCGAACGGCATACCGGCAACAAACAACCCGAACATCAAAAATCCCAGAGGGAACATAAAGCGTGACAGCGCATCCAACCGCCGCCACACGCCGCGCCGCCGCAGCTCAGGGGTGCGCGCCATGTTCAATGCCGCCGGTGATGGTGAATGGCCACGGACAACGCCGCATGCGCCGTGACACGCGGCGGGTGATGCGGCGCGTCATGTGGGATCGGCGTGAGTTGCGGCAATTGGTTCGGATAGCTGAACAACCGCAACACGCGCAGCGCCGCCAAATCCGCCAACGGCAGCACCACAGGCTCGTTCTGCGCGTCGTAATGCACCACGCCCACGGGCAAGCCGGGCGGAAACGCCCCGCCCATGGCGCTGGTCAGCACCATCGCGCCCTCAGCGGGCGGGCTGCCCGGTGACCAGTATAATAATTTGGGGTCGGCATCATTGGTCCCGGCCATGAGTGCGGGCTCACCTTTCGCCCCGATTGAAACCGGAATGCGGCTGTTCAGATCGGTGATCAACAATACCCGCACTGAGCGGCTGCCCGCCGCCACCACACGCCCGGCCACGCCCCGCCCATCCATGGCCACGGCCCCCAGCAGAGAAGCCGCATTCGCCGCCGCCGCGGGCAACACCACCAGCACCGAGCGGGCATAAACCCCGCCCAGAT
>JAQNCU010000097.1 GCA_029077775.1 Acidocella sp.
TTCTCCGCAACCAGGAGCACCCGGTAATCGTCGCGCTCGAAAGTTTCGGGTAGCTCGCTCTCGGCCAAGCCTTCATTCATCGATACTTCGGTATAGGACGAGCCGGGGTCCTCTGGGTCCTCAACGGCTCCGGAAAAAGCAACCAATGAGCGGATGCCGCTATAGCCGTGATCCTTAATGTACTTATCGAATGCCAGCTTATATTTGACCGCGGCGAGACGTGATCCCGTGACGACCATCGCCTTGGCCCGCCCGCCCAGCTCATGCATGACGTACAGGCGGAAGTGCTCGATGATGACGGATACCACCTGCTCGATATTGACGGGGTGCAGCTCCAAATACCGCGCCAGCGCCTTTGCCGCCTTCTTGCGGGGCACCTCGGGGTCATTTTCAATTTGCTTGATAAGCCCAAAAAAGCGCTTGTAGGTCGTGTAGTTCAGCAGCACGTCCATGATGAAGCCTTCATCAATGGCTTGCCGCATGGTGTATTCGTGAAATGGCGATAGCCCCGATGGCCCCGGTTCATCGAATATCATTTTGGTTTTGAATTTTGGCGTGGCGGTAAAGGCAAAAAAACTTAAATTTGGTTGCCGCGTGCGCCGCATCGCATCGCGTAGCACCGCCGCTCGCGCGTCATCGGAAAGGTCATCGTCTTCTTCATCTGACATTTGCGCTGCAATCGCGGCCTCTATGCCGTCCTTGTTCAACATCCCCTTCAGCGTCGTAGCCGTCTCGCCACTCTGGGAGGAATGTGCCTCGTCCACGATCACCGCGAAGCGCTTGCCCGCCGTGTCGATTTTTACCCCCGTCCCTTTGCTTTCCAGTGTGGAGAGCGCTTGGCCAATGAACGGAAATTTTTGAATGGTGGTGATGACAATGGGCGTGCCGTTCGAGAGCGCACGGGCGAGTTGTTGGGTGTCTTCGTCGATCTTTTCGACCACGCCGGTTTTATGCTCGAACTGATAAATCGTGTTCTGCAATTGTTGGTCCAGCACCCGGCGGTCGGTGACGACA
This sequence comes from Acidocella sp., assembly GCA_029077775.1. Lineage (GTDB taxonomy): Bacteria > Pseudomonadota > Alphaproteobacteria > Acetobacterales > Acetobacteraceae > Acidocella. Next base: position 1,015 of record JAQNCU010000097.1, read on the forward strand.
ATCACCGAGTGGAATATTTTGCCGTCCTGTTCGTCGTGCAGGCTGGCCAGCCGGTGCGCGAGCCAGGCGATGGAGTTTGACTTGCCCGAACCGGCGGAATGCTGAATCAGATAATTCCGCCCCGGTCCGTTTTTCCGCGCATGGGCAATGAGTTTGCGCACCGCATCGAGCTGATGGTAGCGCGGAAAAACCATCGTCTCCTTGCGGATAGTGCGCACGCCCTTGTCAGTTTTAACCTGCCGCTCCTTCACCTCCAGATGCATGAAACGTTGCAGAATATCGAGCAGGCTATCGGCTTGCAGCACCTCATCCCAAAGATAATAGGTTTTCCAGTTGCCCTCTACGGGTGGGTTGCCTGCGCCGTGATTATGGCCGCGGTTGAAGGGGAGAAAAACCGTTTCCTTGCCTTTTAGCCGCGTGGTCATCCAGACCTCGTCCGGGTCCACCGCGAAATGCACGAGGGCGCGCTTTTTGAAGGCAAGCAATAGGTCGCGTTCATCACGTTCCTCGCTGTACTGCCGCACGGCGTCCGCCGCGCGCTGGCCAGTGAGCGGGTTTTTCAGCTCGGCCGTTGCCACCGGCAGGCCGTTGAGGCTGAGCGTCACGTCGATAATGCAACGCCGGTTTTTGCCGTCCGCCTTTTTCATCACCGAGGTAAAGGCAACCTGCCGGGTTATGGTGAGCCGGTTTAGGGCGTAGCTCGCGGCGGCTTCGGGATTCATGCTGGAGTTGGGGCGGAAGGAGGCCAGCCGGAATGTCTTGCCATAGCATTTGAAGCCATAGCGCAGCACATGCAGCGTGCCTTTCAGGTCGAGTTCCTTGGCCAGGCTATCCAGCACGGTGGCTTGCGTTTTTGCGCCCAGCAGCGCTTCCAACTGCGCCCATTTTGCGCCCTGGCTGTCCTTCAGGTAGCCGGTGACGTCCTCAGGGAATAGCGCCAGAGCCTCGTCGTAATCCGCCGCCGCGCGCTTGGTATAGCCGCTTGCACCAGTCAGCCCGGCTTCAATCGCGCTCTCGAAAGCGGCTTCGGTGTGGTTCGCCATTGGCTGCCCCTATTTCAACGGCCAAATTTTGCGGTTTCGCAAAAAATGGTCTTCGGCTTGATAACCGTCAAAAAACTCATAATGCCCTGATAACGCAGCTACGCCTTGCTGATAGACCGCAAAGTTTGTCAGCTCATAGAAAATCCCCGCCAGCCAGCGCACGACGCATAGCGCATAAAAGCGCCCGTATTTTTGTGCCCATTCTGTCTGCCCGGTTCGTTCTGATGCGACGGCAAGGTCGTCCATTGCCTGTCCGCTTTCGGCAATATGGAAAACTGCCGAATGATCGCCGATCATTGCATCAACGATCATCGCGCCGCGCTTAACGCGCAATTCGGCATCTTTGCCCCGATAATGCTTATCTAAGATCGGCTCTACAACTTCGGCCCACCATTTGTTCACCGGCTCCGTCGCCGGATCAAATGCCGGATTCCCAATTGCCTCGAAATTGGCGTACCTGCCCCTTGAAGCGTCGGCAAAGGAGGTGAGGCATTCCACCGCCTTCCAGCAAATCGGCTCTGTCGGCCTGGGGTGGTCCAACGTCAGTTTGTGCTTGAGAGCGATCTGATCGGCTTTATCGCAGAGCTTTTTTAGATCATGACCAAAATTGCGAACCACTTTCTGGCTGGGTAGCTCACCAGCGTTATCAATGGCATGATCGGCAACTAGAATGAGCTTGGCCAGACGCTCAATGCCAATCGAAAGGCCAAAAAAGGCCGTGTAGTATTCGCCTAATCCGCTTCCGTAGCTGGCCCGCCCCAAAGCGGTTACGCCCGCTCCGATTAACTGAGAAACGAGCGATGCCTCCCGGTGAAGCGCCCGCCATTCTGGCAATGTGCATGGATCGGGGTTCCTTTGGCTCATCTCAAACCTTCGATTAGCCCGACCTCAATCGTGGTCTCAAAATCGCGTTCGGTATGACCAGTCACCTTCAGGCTCCAGCACGGTGGATCAAAGAATCATCGATTTCGATTCCAGCCCCCTTCATCCGTGTCGCTAGTTTAACAGCAATCTCCTTGACGTGATCGTTGAACTCCAACCGCAGTACCCCATCGATATCGCTCGGAATTTCCAACGCACCTTTTTTGAGAATAACCATTCGATCCCGCCCAAGAGAGGCAAAAACCATCCCCATTTCCAATACAACATTTTGGCGCGCTCTGGGCTGGCGCTCTTGTTCGCCTTTGGCTTTGGAATATCCAAAATCATCTGGAGTCATTAGCACGATTCCAAAGGCAGCCTCTTTATAGATTTGCTGCTCAAGAGCTTCGATAATCGTTTTGCTCTGCCCGTCATTGTTTTGAAGGATATAAGGATCAAGATTTAGCCGCCGTAGAACCAACTCCAGTTGTTCCAACGCTGTATGATCATGCCCATGCACCACAAATATTTTGGTTCTGCGGTCTATGGCCTTGTAAGGCGAGCTTGGCGCAGCGGTCGTTTGCGAGGATGGTGCGGCGCCTGAGAACATAGCCTCCAGAACGGCCTTCTTATCCGCCGAACCTTGGCACTGGACGCGACCGGTGGTTTCCCAAAAATTCAGCACGCCTCCCTTTTTTGCCCGGAAGATGATTTTGCCATTGCCGTCAGTGGACCATTCCCCATCGATCCCCTTGCTCGCAACGAGCGTTTTCAGATCATCTTCTGAACCATCAAAGTCAATGGCCATACAAGTTCTCCATCTTTCCCGTCACTGCCGCGGTGATTAGTGCAGATCGATATTCTTCTAGCTTCTCGATGCTCTTCTTTACTTGCTCATGAGCGTAATGGTGCTGTTTGTCCTTCTTGGAACAGAGGGAAGCAATCTGAGCTTGCTCATCAAGACTAGGAACCGGAAGGCGAAAGTCACCAAGGGCATCTCTATTTACTTTCGGCATCGCTACGCGAAGCGATTCAAGCTCTGCATAGGACGTAAAGGCATCCGTTAGAAGAAAATAGAACAAGTATGTCCGGTCAAAATGTGTTCCTGGATCAATGGCGTACATATCGGCGCTACAAAGGCATTCGCCATCATAGAGCGCAACTTTGCGTAATGCAGGACGGATCTTTGAGTAAAGGATGCTACCCACGGGGCAAAGATATTTGCCGCTTATCGCTCCTTGCTCATCGGCGCTCGTGACCTCGTAGAGACGCCCGGTTGCGCTTTCGATGTGATCGGGGGCAATCAACGGCATTTCAGCGAACTTCTGTTCGAGTGGATCAACTTGCCCACTCTGTACGCGACAGCGCCACTTGAAAGGGACTAAGCCCCAATGCGCCGGGATGTCGCCGAGCCAGTCGATGCCGGAGGGTTTTAGGGGGGCGGTGGGGTTTAGGCCCTTGGTGACGGCTTGGGTGATGAGCGCCTGGCGCTTTTCCGCCAGCCGGTCCAGCAGGGCGCGCTTCTTTTCAATCAACCCATCAATTTGGGCCGTCTTCTCATCCAAAAACCGCGCAATCCGCTGCTGGGTTTCGAGGGGTGGAAGGGGCACCTCGATGGTCACAAGTTCACTGGAATTTATCGCCGGGTAGCTCACGCCGACCGAACGCGCCACTATCTCTGAAACAAAAGGCTCAGATTTCGCTACCCAACCAAGGTATGCTGAATGAGCATCTTTCCCAGGTCGGACAACGCAAAATCCCGTCGAGGCAACCAAGTCATCGGAAGCCTCTTCAACAGCGGCGATAGCTCTTAAATATGTCCGGACTGTAGAAATAAGAATATCGCCACTACGCACCTTCCGCCGTGCTCGTGACGGGGCCTGGAAGAAGGGCATGCGGTTAGTTTCTTCAAGGCCGCGCGTGAGGGAAACCCCAGAAATCTCGACATAATCAATTTCGGTTAGATCATCCGTGCCTTCCGGCAATACCTCATCGTTATGGGAAGATACATATTTCAGGCGTTTCGATGCCCAACCCACAGGATAATTTATGCCAGTTGTCACGAAACCAGCCCCTTCAAAAGCCCTGCAATTTCTCCCTCCAGCTTCGTGATGTCCGCCTCAATGTCCGCCAGCGCGCGCGGCGGCTGGTAAACATAGAAATGCCGGTTGATCGGGATTTCATACCCAACCTTCGTCTTGTCGTAATCCACCCAGGCATCCGGCACATGCGGCAGCACTTCGCGCGCCATGTAAGCCGCAATCACCGCGCGAAAGGTCTCCACTAATTGATCATTGGGCTTGTCCGGGCCAAACTGCATGGGCAGCGGCAGGGTGGTGCCCTCCGGCAACGGGATATTCTCGGTATCGCGCAACTCGCTATCCGGCTCCGGTCGGCCCTTGGCGTCCCGGCAGATTTCAGCTTCTGGGTCGCGCTCGCCTAGGGCCGCAAAGATTGCCTTCATCAAAGGGGTGGGGATTTTAACCCCGGCCCTCTTGGCGGCGCTAGCAATATCAGCCTCGAATAGCGCGCGGTCTAAATACCGGCCCTTGCGCGTCAACTTGGCCAATACCGCGCGGATGGAATCTTGCAGCGCGCTTCCTTCCGCAATCTCCTTTGCCGCCGCCTTATCGTCCTTGCGCTTTTTGGAGGTAGCGAGATTGGCAAAGGTACTTTGCTCATCCAGCCGCGCCAGGCGCTCGGCTGATGCCTCAAAATTCATCCGCAAGGGCCGCTCAACCGTCACTTTCAGGAAGCCAAATTCCCGGTTCTCAAAAATGCGGGAGACGATCCGGGTCTCAGGACTGCCATTGATACCAATTTCCGCCGTCTCGCCGTCACGGTAATTGCCGTAAATGCGGGTAAGGTGACGTATCTGCTCTTCGGTGATTTCGTTGCGCTTATTATTGAGGCTTTTCTTCATGCGTTGGGCAAAGCGCGTGCCGTCGATCAACTGCACCTTGCCGCGCCGCTCCGGCGCCTTGCGGTTGGTAACCAGCCAGACATAGGTGAAAATGCCGGTATTATAGAAAAGCTGGTCCGGGAGCGCCACAATGGCATCAAGCCAGTCATTCTCGATAACCCAGCGGCGGATATTGGAGGGGCCGGAGCCAGCATCGCCCGAGAAAAGCGGTGAGCCGTTAAAGACGATGGCGATCTTGGAGCCAGCCGCGTCTTCATCCCCCTCCTTAAAGGGATACATTTTGGAAATCATGTGCTGAAGGAAGAGCAATGAGCCGTCATTGATGGCGGGCAGGCCAGCACCAAAACGGGCGGCAAAACCCAGCTCGTTATGCTCCTTCTCTACAACGCTCTTTTGGTCCTTCCATTCCACGCCAAAAGGCGGGTTGGCCAGGAGGTAGTGGAATTGCTGGCCTTGAAAACCGTCCTTGGTTTTGCCATCGCCCAGCGTGTCACCCAGGATGATCTGGCTGGTATCCTCATCCTTAATCAACATATCCGCGCAGCAGATGGCCCAGGATTCATCGTTATATTCCTGGCCGAAAAGGTCGAGATTGGCGCGGTCATTCTGGCCAAGGATGAATTTTTCAGATTCAGAGAGCATCCCGCCCGTGCCGCAAGCGGGGTCATAGATTCTGCGGTAAATGCCGGGTTTGTAGACATCCTGCTCCCCCGTATAAATCAGGTTCGCCATCAGGCGGATAACCTCGCGCGGAGTAAAATGGTCCCCGGCCTCTTCATTCGCCTGCTCGTTGAAGCGCATCACCAGATGCTCGAACAGATAGCCCATCTGCAAATTATCGACCTTGTCCGGGTGCAAATCCACATCGGCCATCGCTTTCACGATGGTAAAGAGCCGGTTACTGGAATCCAGCTTTTCGATCTGGTCCGCAAACTTGAAGCGCTCAAAAATGGCGCGGGCGGTGGGGGAGAAGGCGTTGATGTAGGAGACGAGGTTGGGCGCGATGTTCTCGGCGTCGCCGAGCAGCTTATTGAAGGTGAACGGGCTGGTATTATAGAGCGGGTGCTTGCGCTTCGGGTCCGCCGCGCGCTTCAAAATCTGCTCCATCGCGTTTTCGGGCATATTCTGGGCGACGAGCTTCGCATGTTGCTTGAGCACGGCCCCTTTGGTCGGTTCCAGCACGCAGTCCAGCCGCCGCAGCACGATGATGGGCAGCATGACCAGCCGGTACTGCGGCGGGCGATAGGGGCCGCGGAGCCGGTTAGCAATCTCCCAGATATGGGATTTTAGCTCTTCGTGCGCTTGGATGTTCAATGTATTTCTACTTCTGGCTGGTTGGGCAGTCTCCCTGGGCGGGATAAATGAATCTGACAGGGCTTCTGTTAACGGGTCAAGGCAGGCTCCAGCAGATACATAAAATTGAATTCCAGAACTCATTGAGCCATTCTGGCGCCGGAGGCAGCCATGAATACCTGGGGATACGAGCCGCAAGTTTGGCGCCGCGCGCTTGCGGAGGGCAGTAAGGTACTGATGGACAGGGCGTCCCGCAGAGCCAATCAGACGATCTCTTATTCAGAATTGGCTGGACAGATAAAATCGATTTGCTTCAATGCGGAAGATACTGATTTTCACGATCTGCTCGGCCAAATATCGGAAGTCGAAAGTCAGGCGGGCCGAGGTATGCTTTCGGTGCTGGTGGTCCACAAAAACGGAGATCAGATGCCGGGCCGGGGCTTTTTTGAGCTTGGAAAAGCGCTGGGCTACAATGTTAGAGATGAGTTGAAATTCTGGACTGAGGAATTTAGCAAGGTCCTAGACGCGCATGGGTCTAAAGGGGGGGCGCACTTAAATGCTCCGGGCTTGGAGTACCTTCCCTTCTTTCCGCTTGGCGCGATCGATAAAAATAGGCGCATTACTGAGATTGCAGCGCGCTATCTGCGCGCTATGTCCAAAATCTCGAAGTAGCCTAACTCTGTAACTTATTGATTTTATTGGCGGACCCGACGCGATTCGAACGCGTGACCTTTGCCTTCGGAGGGCAACGCTCTATCCAGCTGAGCTACGGGTCCGTGCGAGTATTGCATAGCCCCAAACCGGGGGGCGGGCAATTGGCGGGTGTTGCGCGCGGGGATGGTGGGGCGGCCGCGCGCCGGTAAAGGCGTTACACCCGGCCGTGACAGTATTTGTATTTTTTACCGGAGCCGCAGGGGCAGGCGGCGTTGCGGGGGGTAGCTGCCCAGGTCTCGGGGCGTGTAAGGTCGATTTGTTCGGTGCGTGGGGTGCGGGCGAGTTCCGGGTGAACCACGGGTTCGGCCAGAGCGAGGTCGCCGGTCATGCCGCCTGGTTGGGGGTGACTTTCCACCATTATGGGTGGTGGTGGGGCGGATGGGGCCTCGCCCACGGTGACATGGGCCAGCACGCTGGTCACGCGCTCTTTCAGCTCATCGAGGAGGCTGTTGAACAAAGCGAAGGCCTCGCGCTTGTATTCATTCAGCGGGTCGCGCTGGCCATAGGCACGCAGGCCTATGCCCTGGCGCAGATAATCAAGAGCCAGAAGATGCTCCTTCCAGACCTGATCGAGCGTTTGCAGCAGCACGGATTTTTCGATGTAATTCGCAAGGTCGTTGCCGAAACGCCGGGCTTTGTCCTCAGCCGCGGTTTCAGCCGCCTGGGTGATGCGCTCGCGTAAAGCCGTCTCGTCGATCCCTTCCTCTTGCGCCCAGTCGACGACCGGCAAATCGAGGTTGAGGAGGCGCTTGATGTCGGCGGCAAGCTCGGCACTTTGCCATTGCTCGGCGAAAGCTTTTTCGGGGATGCGCAGCGCGACCAGATTGGCGATGACATCCTCGCGCATTTCCGCGACGACGGTGGAAACGGAGTCAGAGCGCATGAAGTCCCGGCGCTGGGCGTAGACCTCCTTGCGCTGGTCGTTCATCACGTCATCGTAACGCAGCACGTTTTTGCGGGTGTCGAAATTGCGGGTTTCAACTTTTTTCTGGGCTTTTTCCAGCGCCTTGTTGATCCAATTATGGGCGATCGCCTCGCCCTCTTTCAGCCCCAGGCGTTGGAGCATTCCGGCCATGCGGTCGGAACCGAAGATGCGCATGAGATCGTCTTCCAGCGACAGGAAGAACCGGCTGCCCCCAGGGTCGCCCTGGCGGCCGGAGCGGCCACG
>JAQNCU010000098.1 GCA_029077775.1 Acidocella sp.
AAAAAAAGCGGCGCAAAAAACTTTTGTTATGCCGGTGCCGGGTTTCTGGAACCCCAATGGCCCAGATTAATAATGTTTTTTTGCTTCTTTTTGTTCACAAAAAGAAGCGCTTGCTGCCCGCAAAGAGTCATTCTTTAGGCCAGCTGGTATTACAGACGTCTTTTTGCTTCTTTTTCTTCAGAAAAAAAGTGCTTACGTTTCAGCCACGAAGCGTTCCAGCCAGTGGATTGTGTAATCCCCGGCCATGAATTGGGGGTCTGCGAGGATGCGTTCATGCAGGGGGATGGTGGTTTTGATCCCGGTGATGACAAATTCCCGTAGGGCGCGGCGCATGCGGGCGACGGCTTCCTCGCGAGTGCGGCCATGGGTGATCAGCTTGGCGATGAGTGAGTCGTAATGCGGGGGCACGCGATAGCCGGCGAACAGGGCTGAATCCACCCGCACGCCAAGCCCGCCGGGCGGGTGGAACACGTCCACGCGGCCAGGGGAGGGCGCGAAGGTTTCGGGGTCTTCCGCCGTGATCCGGCATTCGATGGCGTGGCCGGAGAAATGGATATCGGCCTGGGTATAGCCCAAAGGCTCACCGGCGGCGATGCGGATTTGCTCATGCACCAGGTCGATGCCGGAGATCATCTCCGAGACCGGGTGTTCCACCTGGAGCCTGGTGTTCATCTCGATGAACGAAAATTGCTCGTCCTGGTATAAAAATTCGAGCGTACCGGCGTTGCGGTACCCGATTTGTTTCAAGGCCGATGTGACCGTTTTGCCCAAAGCGTCACGCTGTGCGGCGCTGATGATGGGCGAGCCTGCTTCCTCGAGCAGTTTTTGGTGGCGGCGCTGGAGCGAGCAATCCCGCTCGCCGATATGCACCACCTCGCCCTGCGTGTCGGCAAGGATTTGCAGCTCGATATGGCGGGGTTTATCGAGGTATTTTTCCATATAGACGGCGTTATTGCCAAAAGCGGCACCGGCCTCGGCGCGCGCTTCCATAAAGGCGGCTTCAAGCTCCGATTCGTTTTGTGCCACTTTCATGCCGCGCCCGCCGCCACCGGCCGCGGCTTTAATCAGCACCGGGTATTTTATGCGCGCGGCGGTCTCGCGCGCCTCAGCCACGGTGCCGATCTCCCCGGCGGAGCCAGGGACCAGCGGCACGCCGAGCCCGGCCATGGTGGTTTTGGCGGTGATCTTGTCGCCCATCATGCGGATATGCGCTGCGGTGGGGCCGATGAAGACCAAATTATGGGCTTCCACCATTTCAGCGAAATCGGCGTTTTCTGAGAGAAACCCATAGCCGGGATGGATCGCCTCGGCCCCGGTGATCAGCGCGGCAGACAGGATCGACGGCATGTTGAGGTATGAATCCCGCGCCGGGGGTGGGCCGATGCACACGCTCTCATCGGCCAGGCGCACATGCATGGCGTCGGTATCGGCTGTGGAATGCACGGCGACGGTGGCGATGCCGAGTTCCCGGCAGGCGCGCTGGATACGCAGCGCGATCTCGCCACGGTTGGCGATCAGGATTTTTTTAAACAATGGGGCGGCTTTTGTGGGTCAAGATTTGTTATTCAATGATCAGCAGAGGCTCGTCGAACTCAACCGGCGCGCCGGGTTGCACGAGGATCTGTGTCACAATGCCGGATTTCGGGGCCTTGATCTGGTTGAAGGTCTTCATCGCCTCGATGAGCAAAAGGGTTGCCCCGGCATCAACGCTCTGGCCGATGGTAACATAGGGGGCGGCACCCGGCTCAGCGGCGAGATACGCAACGCCGACCATCGGGCTTTTCACCACGCCGGGGTGGCGGGCCGGGTCGGCCTTGGGGGTGTCGGCGCTGACGGGCAGGCTCACGGAAATGGGGGTGGCGGCCATCGCCGGGGCGGCGGCGACGGTGTGAACCTGGGTGATCTCCCGCGCCAAGCGCAGGCGGCGGTCGCCCTCTACGAGTTCGATCTCGGATAAGCCGGTCTTGTTGATCAGCTCGGCCAGGACGCGCAGGGCTTCGGGGTCGAAGGAGAGGCTCATTGATCTTCTTCCAGGATGTCGGACAAGGCGATAAGCGCCAGCCTATAGCCCGCAAAGCCCAGCCCGCAAATAACGCCGTCGGCGGCCAGCGAGACATAAGAGTGATGGCGGAACGCCTCACGCTTATGGATGTTCGAGAGATGCACTTCCAGAACCGGGATATCGAGGGCCTGGATGGCGTCCATAAGCGCGATGGAGGTGTGCGAATAGGCAGCCGGGTTGATGATCAGCCCGGCGGCGCGGTTTTGGGCCTCATGCACCCATGAGATCAGCTCGCCCTCGATGTTGCTCTGGCGGAAATCAATGGCAAGCCCGAGGCCCTCAGCGGTCTCGGCGCATAATGTCTCCAACCCGTCGAGCGTGCCTGTGCCGTAAATCTCCGGCTCGCGCGTGCCGAGCAGGTTGAGGTTGGGGCCGTTCAGGACGAGGATCAGGGGTGCGGACATTAACGCTGGGCTAGCACAGGGGAATCGAACTCGCCAAATCCAAGGCCAACCCGGCCAGACGGGCTGGCCTTGCGAGGGCCGGGGTGCCGGGCGATATTGCGACCATGAATGGGACCTCGGAGCCGATTAATGTGTTGGTCAATGGCGCGCCTGTGGCGGCGGCGGCGGGGGTCAGCCTGGCCGGGCTGATCGCCCAGTTGGGGCTTGATACGCGCAAGGTGGCGGTGGAGCGTAACCGCGAGATCGTGCCACGCTCGGGATATCAGGCGGTGATGCTGTCACAAGCCGACGAGATCGAGATCGTGCATTTTATCGGCGGGGGCTGAGTGATGGACGGTATGAAGCAGGCCGATGAGGGGTGGAGCGTTGCCGGGCGCAAATTCATCTCGCGGCTGGTCGTCGGGACGGGTAAATATAAAGACTTGCCGACCACGGCGGCGGCGATCGAGGCCTCGGGGGCTGAGATGGTCACGGTGGCGGTGCGGCGGGTGAATTTGTCGGACCCCGCGGCGCCGATGTTGCAGGATTATGTGAGCCCCGGACGCTATACCTATTTGCCCAATACCGCCGGGTGTTTCACCGCCGACCAGGCGGTGCGCACGCTGCGGCTGGCGCGGGAGGCGGGCGGCTGGAACCTCGTGAAGCTGGAGGTACTTGGCCCCGCCCCCACCTTGTACCCGGACATGCAAGGCACGTTCGAGGCGGCGGCGGCGCTGATCGCCGATGGGTTCGACGTGATGGTGTATTGTGCCGATGACCCGATCGCCGCCAAACGGCTGGAGGAGATGGGTTGCGTTGCCATCATGCCGCTCGGCGCGCCGATCGGCTCCGGGCTTGGCGTACAGAACCCGCTGATGATCAAGATGATCATCGAGAATGCCCGCGTGCCCGTGCTGATCGATGCGGGCGTCGGTACCGCGCATGACGCGGCTTTTGCCATGGAACTGGGCTGCGATGCCGTGCTGGTGAATTCCGCCATCGCCATGGCCGATGACCCGGTGTTGATGGCGCGCGCCATGGCGGCGGGTGTGGCGGCGGGGCGGCTGGCCTACCGCGCCGGGCGGATGCCAAGGCGGGATGCGGCCAGCGCCTCCAGCCCCATGACCGGGCTGATCCGTTGAAGGCGTTGTTTGCCAAGGGGCCGGAGATTTTCGCGAATTTCATCGCCCCATATCTGGTGTACCAGATGCTCGATGCGCGGTTTGGCGATGTGGATGCGCTCATCGCCTCCGCCGTGCCGCCTTTGTTGTGGAGTGGCTATGAGCTGGCGCGCACGCGCAGGCTCGATGCGGTCTCGGTGATCGTGGTGAGCGGGATTTTGCTGACCGTGGGGGCGACCTTCATGGGTGGCTCGGCGCGGCTGATCCAGATGCGCGACGCGCTGGTGACCGGCGCGATCGGCGTGATGTTCCTGGCCACGCTGGCCATGGAAAAGCCGATGATCTTCTACCTCGCCCGCGCGATGATGGCGCGCGATACGGCCGATGGCGCGGCGGCGTTCGAGGCGATATGGCAACGCCCTGGCGCGCCGCGCACCTTCCGCATGATGACGGGCGTATGGGGCGCCGGGCTGGTGCTGCAAACCGCGCTGATGTGCTATCTTGCGTGGATCTGGCCGATTGGGCGGTATTTATTGCTCTCGCCGTTCATCTCCTACGGGATTTTCGGCGTGATGATGGTGTGGAGCCTGCGGTATCGCGGCCGTCGCGTTGGCGCCGGGGTCTAACACCAGTCGACGTATGATGACTTATCCTCGTAGCCGTTTGGTGTTGCGCGCGCGGCTGGTGGGGCGGCCGCGCGCCGGCAAAGAGCCCGATACCAAGTGTCATTCGTGATGACGTGCTCTAATACCAGCTGACCTAAAGAATGACTCTTGGCGGGCAGCAAGCGCTTCTTTTTGTGAACAAAAAGAAGCAAAAAAACATTATTAATCTGGGCCATTGGGGTTCCAGAAGCCCGGCACCGGCGTAACAGAAGTTTTTTGCGCCGCTTTTTTTCAAAAAAACGGCTGCTGACTTGGATGTGTCACTGTCTTCGCGGATTGTTATAAGTCCATACTAAAAACTCGGCGGGCTGTTGGCGCTGATCAGAACGCAGGGCTCATCACCCTGGTTGCGGAAACGGTGCGGGATGTCTGAGCGGAAATAATAGGCTTGCCCCGGTTGGAGCGTGCGCTCCTGCGCGCCGATGGTGACCGTGAGGCAACCGGAGATGATAATCCCCGCTTCCTCGCCCGTGTGGCGCAGCATGTCCAGCCCGGTATCGGCACCGGGCTGGTAGGTCTCGTGCAGCATCTGGAGCGCCCGATTTTTCATGCTTTGGCCGACCATGCGCATCGAGATATCGGCCCCGAAGGCAATTTCAGTGAAATCCCCGACACCGAAAAACAACTGGTCGGCGGCTGCAAAGTTCGTTGTGAAAAATTCGGCGAGCGAGAGCGGAATGCCATGGAGGATTTTTTTCAACGATGAAATCGACGGGCTGACGCGGTTTTGTTCGATCAGCGAGATCGCGCCATTGGTCACCCCGGCCCGGCGGGCGAGCTCGCGCTGGGTCAGCCCATATATTTGCCGGACCATGCGCAGGCGGGTGCCGATGTCATCAGCGGGCGGGGTGTGTTCAGCGGCGGACATGAGCGGGCGTTCCGAATGTTTAGAATTATCAACAGATTTAGCTTTTGTTGGCGGGCCGCCGCAATGGATAAAGATTTGAATATTGTTGACGGGTCGCCTCGGCATGGGCGACACTGAATTTGTAATTAACATGGGGATTTGCGTGCTGTGGCATCGGAACACAAAACCGGCTGACACTCTAGCTAAGCGCGCGCGACGCTGATGACCGGCATCGCACAGGGCCCGCAACCCCAGGCCGGGCCAAACCGGGGGTCCATATCGCTCCAGGGTGTGACGCGGATTTTCGCGGGCACCATTCCGGCGGTGGATGGCATTGACCTGGAGATCAAGGCCGGAGAGTTTTTCACGCTTTTGGGCCCGTCAGGTTGCGGTAAAACCACATTATTGCGCATGATCGCGGGGTTCGAGGTGCCCGATGCCGGGCGGATACTCATCTCCGGGCGTGAGATGCAGGATGTCCCGGCACATAAACGCGCGGTGAACACGGTATTCCAGTCTTATGCGTTGTTCCCGCATTTGAATGTCCAACAGAATATTGGGTTCGGCTTGCGGATGCAGGGTGTGAAAGCGCCTGAGCGCAAAACCCGTGTGGATGCGATTATGGAGCTGTTGCAGATCGGGCCGTTCGCGACCCGCAACGCCGCACAACTATCTGGTGGCCAGCGCCAGCGTGTGGCGCTTGCCCGGGCGTTGGTGAACGAGCCCGAGGTCGTGCTGCTCGATGAGCCGCTTTCGGCGCTGGATGCCAAATTGCGCAACGAACTCCAGATCGAATTGCTGCGGATGCAAAAACGCCTGGGGATGACGTTTATTTTCGTCACGCACGACCAGCATGAGGCGCTGGTGATGTCTGACCGGATCGGCGTGATGTCCAAGGGCCGGGTGCAGCAGGTGGGGCCTGTGTTGGATGTCTATGAAAAGCCGCGCAACGTGTTCGTGGCGGAGTTTCTCGGCCTGTCGAATATCTGGCCGATCAACCCGGGGGGCGGCGCGCAAGTGGACACGCCGATCGGCCCGCTGCAAATCACGGCATCGGTGGGGGCTGAGCGCATGGCGATGATCCGACCTGAAAAAATATGGATGTGGCCGACCAGGCCTGAGCGCCCGAATGTGTTCGCCGGGCAGGTGAGCGAGGCGATTTATATGGGGGCCTCCACCCAATACCGGGTGGCACTGACCGATGCCCCGGCGGCACCGCCGATATTGGTGCTGGACACCAATAATGTTGCGGCGGAGCGGAGCTGGCAGGCGGGCGAGATGGTTTTTGTCGAACTCAAGCCCGATAATGTCATGATGATCGAGGGGTGAGCGATGTCGGGTCTGACGCCTGCGATTAAAAAACCCAGGGTCAATGCTGAGCGTCTCGCCACGGCGTTGCGGCTGTGGATTGCGGCGGGCCCTGGGTTGTTCTGGATCATTTTGTTCCTGCTGATCCCAAGCGCGATGCTGCTGGCGATTGCGTTTTTAACCAATAGCGATTTCGGTTCCCCGGTGCTGCCTTTGTCACTGGGGTCGTTCTCAGAGGTTGCAGGCTACGGCATCCTCGGCTGGAGTGGTGCGAATTTTGTCACCCTCGCGCGCTCGCTCGTCCAGACCGGGGCGGCAACCTCGATGACCATTCTGCTTGCCTATCCGCTGGTGTTTTTCATCATCACGCGGCCGGCCAATTTGCGCCCGGTATTGCTGCTCTTCGCGATTTTGCCATCCTGGACCAACCAGGTGGTGCGGACCTATGCCTGGATGCAATTATTGAACCCGGAGGCGCCATTATCGCATATCGCCCAGAAATTGGGGATCATCCCCGAACATCTCGGGTTGATGCCGGGCGATTTCGCGGTGTTGATCGGCCTGACGTATAATTATCTGCCTTATATGGTCGTGCCCTTATATGCCGCGGCGGAAAAGCTGGACTGGACGCTGGTAGAGGCCGGGCGGGATCTATACGCATCGGGCACTAAACTATTTTTTAATACGGTGTTTCCGCAGACATTGCCCGGGCTGTTATCGGGCATCATCCTGGTTGGTATTCCGGCCTTCGGTGATTATGTGGTGCCGCAATTACTCGGCGGTGACCGCGCGATGATGCTGGGCTCGTTGATCGCGGGGCAGTTCACGTTTTCACCCAACTGGCCTTATGGGGCTGCACTCACGCTGATTATGCTGGCGTTTACCTGCCTTGGGCTCGTGACCTTCCGTAGATTGACCCAGCGCATGGGGGCGGGCGAAGGGGCGATGCTATGAGCAATATCCCACGCGGGGTCCGCAATGGTCTGCTGGGTGTCAGCCTGCCGGTTTATCTGTTGCTTTATGCGCCGCTGGCCATCATCGCGGTTTTCTCTTTCGCCCCCTCGCTGCATCATCCGGGTCTGAATGTCGCGGCGTATGGGTTGCTGGCAAACGACCCGCAAGTGCTGGCAGCCATCCGCCGGTCGCTGGTCCTGGCCCTGTGCTCGGCGGCCTTGGGCACAATGCTCGGCACCTTGATGGGCTTTGGGCTCAGCCGGTTTCGCCCGGCCAAGGGTGGCGGCTTTTGGGTGGGCACGTTGCCCAGCCTGATCATCTATCTGCCAATCATCATGCCGAGCCTGGTATTCGGCATCTCAGAGATGATTTTTTTCAATTACGTTCATCAATATACCGGGCTGCTTTCCGCCGGGCTGCTGACTATGGGGATTGCCCATGTCACCTTTCAAGCGCCATATGTCGCCTTGGTGGTCTATGCTCGCCTCGCCGGGTTGGACGCCAATCTGTTCGAGGCCAGCCATGATCTGTATGCGAACGGGTTAAAGTCTTTTCTGTATCTGACCATTCCGGTTGTGCGCCCGGCGCTGATCGGCGGGTTCCTGCTGGCCATTACACTCTCGATCGATGATTTCACGATCAGCTTTTTCACCGCTGGCCCAGGCAGCGTAACCCTGCCGATTTACATTTATGGGGAAATCGCCCGCAAAGGCTCCTCGCCTGAGATCAACGCCATCGGGACGCTAATGATCGCAACCGTTATCGGCGTTGCCCTGCTTTATTACGTTGTGACCCGCCAACAAGGCCGCATCGGCCAGACGTCCGCTGCGTAAATCAAACTCAAAAGGAGAGACCATGAAACATTTAAAAACATCTCTGATCGGTGCCACCAGTCTGATGACGATGGCGGCCATATTCATCGCCGCACCGGTGTCAGCACGGGCTGAGCCCACGCTTAATCTGTTCAACTGGTCGGATTACATCCCCGAGAGCATGATCACTGAATTCGAATTGCAATGCGGCTGCGCCGTGAACGAGACCGATTATGATTCGAATTCAGAGATGGAAGCCAAGCTCAAAGCCGGTGGCGATTCTGAGTTCGATGTGGTTGTGCCGTCTAGCTATTATGTGGCGCGGCTGGCCAAAGAGGGGCTCATCCAGCCGCTCGATCATTCGCAGATCCCGAATTTCGGGAACCTGTACCCGAAATTCCAAAACCCGACCTATGATCCGGGCGATAAATATTCCATCCCCTATCAATGGGGCACTACGGGGATCGGGTATCTGAAGGACCAGATCAAAGACCCGGCACCGAGCTGGGGGCTTATTTTCGATCCGAGCGTCAACACCTCATACCCGTTCACGATGATGAGCGGTAGCGGGCAGGATACCATCGGTGCCGCCTGCGCCTATCTGGGGTATGGGTTTGATTGCGCGACACAGACCGAATGGGAGGCCGCTGCGAAACTGATCAAACAGACCATGACGCGGAAAAATTTCTCGGGCTTTGTCGACGGCACGCCGGAGCGCGACCAGTTGAAAGCCAAGCTGAATTCAGTGGGCATGGTGTTCAACGGCGATGTCGCCGAGAGCTATGCCGATGGTTCCGGCAACGATATCGGCTATTTCCTGCCGCTGTTTCTGGCGAGCCTTGTCGGTATTTTCTGGG
>JAQNCU010000511.1 GCA_029077775.1 Acidocella sp.
TACCCCGGTGCGCACCATGTATCTGCTGCTGGGCGTCGGGCTGGTAATGATCTTCATCTCCAGCTTCCTGCCTTCCATTGCGGCGATCCTGACAGATTCCGTCAGCGCCATCGCCGTACAGGTTTGCTATTATTACGGCCTCGCCGGGCTGGTCTGCGCCTGGGTCTATCGCGACAGCTTCAAAACATCGCTCACCACCTTCCTCGGCTATGTGGTGTTCCCGGGCTTGAGCGCCATAGCCCTCATCACCCTCGGGCTCTACGCCATCTCGACCTTCAACATGACGACCAAAATCGTCGGCATTGGCGGTCTGCTCATCGGCATCGTCTTTTTCCGCCCGCATGGCTACGGCAAAGCCACTCTGGCCCCGGCGGAATAAACAGGCGGTCTGCCCGGTCCTTCATTGTTTCGACGAAAGCATAATGACCCTCGACCAACTGCGCATCTTCGCCGCCGTGGCGCAGCGCGAGCATATCACCCGCGCTGCCGCCCATCTCAACGTCACACAATCATCGGTCTCAGCCGCCATCGCCGCCTTGGAACAGGAATTCGGGCTCAAGCTGTTCCACCGGGTCGGGCGCGGCATCATTTTGACCGAGGCGGGGAGATGTTTTCTGGGCGAAGCCTCGGCCATCCTCGCGCGCGCGGATTCGGCTAAAACCGCCATGGCGGAGTTCGTCGGTCTGTCACGCGGGCGGCTTGGCATCCATGCCAGCCTGACCATCTCCAGCTATTTCCTGCCGAAATATCTGGTGGCGTTTCACAATAAATACCCGGGCATCGAGCTCGCCGTCGCCAGCGGCAACACCGCGCAGGTCATCCAGGCTGTATTGAACGGCGATGCCGAACTCGGCTTCATCGAGGGCCCGGTCAATGACGCCAATCTGGCAACGGAAATCATCGGCGCGGATGAGATGATCATCGTGGTCCCACCCACGCATGGCTGGGCGGGCCGAGCCGCCGTCGCGCCCGCGGATCTCCTCGCCGCGGACTGGGTGCTGCGCGAGGATGGCTCCGGCACCCGCGCGGTCTTCGCGGACGCGCTGGCGGGCCTGGGGCTTGATCTGTCGTCGTTGCGTATCAGCATCGTTCTGCCGTCCAACGAGGCCGTTCGCCAGGCCGTCGAACAGGGCGCTGGCGCCACGGCTTTATCATCTTTGGTCTGCGCTGAGAGCATCGCGGCGGGGCGGCTCGTCCGGGTCAACGCAAATCTGCCAAAACGGGCTTTCCACGCCGTCCAGCATCAAGACCGTTACCGCTCGCGCAGCGTCGCGGCCTTGCTGGCGCTGATCATAGAGCCTTAAATTAAACCAAAGGCTGTCGCGTTTTTATACAGCATATACACAGCAACGATACAGACAAAGCCAGCGAAAATCCGGTTCAGCAGGCGTTTTCGTCCGGCCAGATGGCAGGCCGCTTGCATCCCCAGCAAGCCACCGGCAAAGCCGCCAATGATAAACTCACCCGCCACTGGCCAATCCACCAGCCCTGAGAGCGCATAATTCGCCGCCGTGGTCAGCCCGAACGTACCAACGCCGAGCAACGAGGAGCCAACCGCGAACAGCATGGGCATTTTGGTGGCGGCCAACAAAGCCGGGACGATCAAAAACCCGCCGCCAATGCCGAAAAAACCGGATAGCGCGCCCACACCCAGACCCGCCGCGACCAGCTTGGGCGCGCTCTCCCGGTTGCAATAGCGGAACCCGACAGGCACGGCTTCGCCCACCACCCCTGCCTTCGCCCGGAACATCCGCACGCCGACCACGATCATCAACATCGCGAACAGAAACAATA
>JAQNCU010000512.1 GCA_029077775.1 Acidocella sp.
CCAGGTAACGGGCGCGCGCGGAGATTTTGGCGTTCTCGCCCTTGGGGTCGATACATATGATGGAGCGGTTCGCAGTTAGCAGGTTCGGGATGATGGTGCCCACACCCTTGCCGCTACGCGTGGGTGCTACCGTCAGCAGATGTGCCGGGCCTTCATAGCGGAGGAGCTTGCCGGTTTTCATGTCGCGGCCGATCAGCAGCCCGGCGCCAGGTTGCACCAGGCGTGCGGTTTCTTTCTCGGTGGCGAAGCGGGCTGAGCCGTGGGTATGGCTGACATCATCGCCAAAGCGCCGGAGCAGAGGGGCGGTTGACCAGCGCCAGAGCAGAGCGCCGGCAAGGGTGACCATAGCGGCATCAATGGCGAGCTGGGCCGGGAAATTTCTTTGCAGGTGGAGCAGTGAGGCCAGCAGCTCGATGACATCGTACACGACGAAGAAGATCATCACCGTCAGGAACAGCATCATCGCCACGTAGCTGCCAACATGCCACGGGCTGAATATGACAGCGAGGACGGCTTTTAGGGGATCGCGCCGGGCCGCGCGCAGTATCTTCCTCAGTGCGCGGGCGATGTCACCCAAAGAGATTACGCCAGAGCATGGGCAGATCGAGGATGGCGAAGGCGGCGAGGACGATGCCGATCACCACACCGGCTAGGATGCAGAAAATCCAATCGGAACGTCGTTGCTTTTTTGACGCTTCGCTGGCGATGAGCTGATTCATCGCATGGGTAACGGTGCTCATATCCCCCGCCATGGCGCCGGCCCGCAGGGCGTGTTGCTTCTCACTTTCCGCGATGGCCAGGCGTGCCGCTGTCATTTCCGCGGTGGCTGCTTTGATGGCGTTGCTGTTATCGCCGATCGCCTCGACGATGAGGACGAGGGGATCGGTTGAACCGCCGGGATCGTCTGCGATGGGTGCCAAGGCTTCCGTTCCTTCTCGCTTCCACTGACCGCGTGGCTGAAACTCACCTGCTGGGTCATGGTTACCAGCGCCGCCTTTGGCGGCGAGATTCCTCCAATACTCAGCCGCTGCGCGGTCTCGTTCCCCATCGTTTCCGGAAGTCATGGGCGCGCCCTATGCGGCGGTTTCTAAGGGCAGGGGGGTGACCATGCCGCCGGCAAGGTCCGCCTCACCTTGGACATCGGCCGGATCACCGGTGCCATCCCAGGCAGTGGCCGCCTGGTTCCATTTGAAACCGCGTTTTTTAAGGGCCGTCAGCACAGCCTCACCGGGCGATTCCGCGAATGACACCCGGAGCGGCACGAGCACCGCTTTTCCAGCCGCCATTGTTGTTGCCTGCTTCCCCTTCACGGCCAGTTCCGCCCGCACTGTGTCGTTCATCTCGGCCAGCATGGCGAACCCGCCTTTCAGCTCGTCATCATTCCACCGGGATAACCCAGCAGTCACGGCCAAGCCACCTACCCGGTATTTTTCCCGATCCTCGATCTTGCGTTTGGCGACCGCGATATCGGCCCGGCTTTTGGCAATCTCGGCGGCCTGTCGGAGCAGCTTTAATTCTTTGAGTTCCAGCGCCTCTGTTGCCGCGAGCTTATTGCCACTTTTGGTTCTGGCCGCCAGTTCTTCCAGCCGCCGGAGTGCCGTTTCATCGAAACCTGCCATGGTTTGTCTCCCCAACATCACAACCAAAATTGCGTCAGGATTCACGTTCACTCTCGGACACCAACGCGATTTTAAAAGGCTATGACTTCGGCTAAAGCATCGTAAAGCTCAAAGTGTGGACCTGGATGCATCTTCATATTGGCGTCAGGTGTGCGATAACTGGAACATGAGAA
>JAQNCU010000513.1 GCA_029077775.1 Acidocella sp.
CAGGGGTACTTGCAGCGCGTGGGGGGCGAGTTTGAAGAATGGGTTATCAACGGCGGCGGGGTCGGAAATGACGAGGGCGCCCTGGCCGAAATAATTCAGCAGCAGGCAAGGCAGCACGAAATAGGTCCAGGCGGCGCGGATCGGGCGGCGGCCGAAATGGCTCATATCGGCGTAGAGGGCTTCAGCCCCGGTGACGGCGAGCACGACGGCACCGAGCGAGATGAAGGCGAGATAGACGTGCCGGGCGATGAAGCGGATGCCGAAACCAGGGAATAATGCCTTGAGCACGAATGGGTGATGCGCGATCTGGATGATGCCCATGACCCCGATGACGAGGAACCAGACCGCCATGATGGGGCCGAAGGCGCGGCCGATGCTGCCCGTGCCGCGGCGTTGGGACAGGAACAGGATGGCGATGACCGCGAGGGAAAGCGGGTCGACCGCCGGGGCAAAGCCGGAGGATACGACCTCCAGCCCCGCGACGGCGGACAGCACCGAGATGGCGGGCGTGATCATGCCGTCCCCGAAGAACAACCCGGCCCCGACGACGCCCGTGATGCCGAGCAAGGCGCGTGTTTTGTCAGATTTCGCGACGCGCTGGGCGAGCGCCATGAGGGCGAGGATGCCGCCCTCGCCGTGGTTATCCGCGCGCATGACAAAGGTGACGTATTTCAGCGTAACGGTGATGATGAGGGCCCAGAAGATTAATGACAGGACGCCAAGGATATCGTCGTATTGCAAGCCGGATTTGGTGAAATAGGACAGGCTGGCCTGGAGGGCGTAAAGCGGGCTGGTGCCGATATCGCCGTAGACCACGCCCAGAACCCCAATAAGGGCACCGGCGCGCAGACGCTCCTGAGAGCCGGGTCGTTGCTCAGAGGGCAAGATTAAGCGGGCCTGATGTCGCCATACGCAGGAGGCTTTAGCGGGTTGGGCGGTGGCGGGCAAGCGAGATTATGAGGTGGTCCGTGGGCGGCCTATGGCGGGGTGCGAAGCGGTGGCGCCCGCCAGGACCTCCGCGATGTGGCGGACCTCGACTGTGGAGGATTCCCGCGACAGGCGGCCCGCGATGTTGAGCAAGCAGCCAAGGTCTCCGGCGAGGAGGAGGTTGGCGCCGGTGGATTCGATATCGGCGGTTTTGTCGGTAGCCATGCGGGCCGAGATGTCGGGGAATTTGACACAGAATGTGCCGCCGAAGCCGCAGCAGAGTTCGGGGTCTGTCATTTCCGTGAGGGCAAGGCCGGGGACACTGGCGAGCAGGGCGCGGGGCTGGGTTTTGATCCCGAGTTCACGCAGGCCAGCGCAGGAATCATGGTAGGTGGCGCTGATCACGAGCGGTGGCGGGGTGGGGGTGAAGTGCATGATGTCGGTAAGGAAGGCTGTGAGCTCGTAGGTTTTGGCGGCCAGCGCATCGGCCTGGGCGCGCAGATTGGGGTCGTCGTCGAATAAATGGGGCAGATGCCGGGAGATCATGCCAGCGCAGGAGCCTGACGGTGCAACCACATAATCATAGCCGGAGAAGGCCGTGATGATGGAACGGGCGAGATCGCGGGCGGTTTTGCGGTCACCGGCATTATAGGCGGGTTGGCCGCAGCAGGTCTGGGCGCGCGGGACCTCGACGAGGCAGCCCGCGGCTTCGAGCAGGGCGATGCTGGCGAAACCAATGGAGGGGCGGTGCAAATCCACAAGGCAGGTGACGAAAAGGGCGATGCGCGGCTTTGGGTTCATGTTGTGCCTGGTTGCCTGGGGAGGAGGATATAGAGGGTTCCGGGTTGTTGCATCTGGC
>JAQNCU010000099.1 GCA_029077775.1 Acidocella sp.
TGGAGACAGCATGATCAGTCCCGAGGCGCGACCCCCGATATCGGCGACGATGGCGCGCGTCGCCGGGTCTGGCGGGTCGGCCAGATGGGCGATTTCGGCCGGGATGCAAAACGGCAGGCGTAATGTGCCGTGGCGTACACGCGGCTGGTTCATCATGTCGGTAATCGCGGGCAGGTCCTCGGGCTCGACACCGCGCAGGCTGAACGGGCCGGGCGGTGAGACAGCGGATGATGACGGATAGGGTGAGACATCGCGCGGCAGATCCCCGCGCAGCCGCGCCATGAACTGCGAATCGGTAAACGCGCCTTCACGAAATGAATCGTCGCGCTCCACACCCTCCGGCACGAACCCGAATTTGGTGTACAAAGCAACGGCCGGCGCGTTGTCGGGGAAGACCGAAAGCTCCAGCCGGCGCAGCCCGAGCCAGTTATCGGCAAGGTCCGTCAAAGCCGCGAACAACGCCGTGCCGACGCCTTTGCCCGCCCATTCATCATGCACCGTGATGCCGACGCTGGCCGCATGGGCGCGACGGGCCAGCCTGCTGCCATGCAGACCGGCCAGCCCGACCACGGTGTCGCCCGTGCAGGCGACGAGAAAACGGTCTGGCGGGGCGCTGTTTTTCGCGAAAAAATTCCGGCTGCGCGCCAGGCTCTCAAACGGCATGGCGAGCGTGCCCCGGCGCGCGCGGGGCAGGTTACGGATGAAGCTGATGGCGGGGTGATCTTCGGCGGTCATCGCCCTGATGGTGTACGGCACGTGGAAGGCTCCTAAGGTGGGCCTGAGTGCCGGTGGGGATTGGCCCATAAAAAACCCCACCGGATGAAGGCGGGGTTGATTTTGAGACTGAAACGGATGTGACCCGTTATGAGATGCCCAAACCCCCTGCCCCGCCATAATTGTGGCGGACCATGCCCGAAGCCGATTGGGTAAGTTTGACGACCTGTCTCATATCAATAACCTATACGGCGCGCGGCGCGTTGCCAAGCGATAATGTGCGGATAATATCCCCGGCCTCGCAAACCAGCATCTCCTGACCATATAAAATCCGATATAGTTTAGGAGTGTTTAATGTCGCATCGACTTGCTCTGGCCATTGCCGCCAGCCTTGCCCTCGCCACCGCTGCGCATGCGGCAGCACCCATACGTGTGCGCGGGACGATTGTTGCGGTCAGCCCGACCTCGATCACCATGCAAACGCCGGCGCATACCCGCGTGATTGTGGGCCTTGATAAATCCACACGATACGCGGTCTCGACCAAATCATCGCTCAGCGCCATCCAGCCCGGCGGCTATATCGGGACAGCGACAAAAACCGTTTCCGGGCAGCATATCGCGCTGGAGGTCGTGGTGTTTCCGCCCTCGATGCGCGGCGCGGGTGAGGGGCATTACCCGTGGGACAAGATCCCCGACACGACCAAGACCGATACGATGACCCATTCCAGCATGACCAATGGCAATGTCTCGATGGCGATGCCGGTTCCCACCACCAAAAGCTCGATGACCAACGGCGATGTTACCACCGCGGCGTCGACCGGCGGGTCTAAAACCCTCATCGTGACCTATAAAGGTGGCCATGAGACTATTTTGGTGCCACCGACCGCGCCTGTCGTCACCGTGGCGCCCGCCACCATCAGCGCAGCCAAGGATGGCGCTTCGGTGTTTATCGTCGCTACACCTGCGGCAGACGGGCTGGTTGCGGCCTATGTCAACACAGCCACGGGCGGCATCAAGCTCGCTATGTAAGCCGTTCGCCTCACAAAACTCGGTTGGCGCGGGCGAGAACGGCCTCGAACAAGACCTGGCAGCCCGCCTCGGCCTCAAACTGTTCCACGGACTCAGCCTCGTTATGGGATAAACCGTCCTTGCAGGGCGTGAAGATCATCGCGGTGGGGATTTTGGTGGCGACATACACCGCGTCATGCCCGGCGCCCGAGACCATTTTGCGGGCTGGGTAGCCAAGCCGGGCAGCGGCCTGTTCGACCAGCGCCACACAATCCGCATCGAAGGGCTGTGCGGGCACGCGGAATACCGGGGTCAAGGTGAGGGTGCAGCCATTGGCGGCGGCGCAGGCGGCGGCACGCTGGGGGAAATCCGTGGCGATGGCGGCGATCCGCGCATCGGATGGGTTGCGGAATTCGACGTTGAATTTGGTGCGCCCAGGGATGACATTGGGCGAATTGGGGAACACCGCCAGCCGCCCGACCGTGCCGCGCCCGGGGTCGGCGATGTTGGTATCACCATCCTCACGCATGATCGCATCCACCACTTCGATGATCCGCGCGGTGGCCAGCAACGCATCATGGCGGGCGATGGCGGGGGTGGTGCCCGCGTGGGAATCCTGACCTGTCACCTCGGCCTCGAACCAGATTTGTGCCTGCGCGCCTGTGACGATACCGATGGGCTTGCCCTCCGCCTCCAGGATCGGGCCTTGTTCGATATGCAGCTCAAACATCGCATCCGCCGGGAAGGCCGCACAAGGCTGCGCACCGACATAGCCGATGGCGGCCAGGCCCTCGGCCACGCTCACGCCGTCACCATCCGTCAGTGCCTTGACCTTGTCCTCAGGCTGGATGCCGGACCATACGGCGCTGCCCATCATGGCGCGGCCAAAGCGGCAGCCTTCCTCATCGGTCCAGTTCACCAATTCGATGGGGGCCTCGGTGACGATGTCCAGATCGGCGAGCGTGCGCAGCACTTCGAGCCCCGCGATCACGCCCAGCGCGCCATCGAATTTGCCCCCCGTAGGCTGGCTGTCGAGATGCGAGCCCATCAGCACGGGCAGCCTGGCTGGGTCGCGCCCGGCGCGGCGGGCGAACATGTTGCCCATCGAGTCCACGCGGACCGTGCAGCCCGCCTGCTCGCACAAAACACGGAACAGATCGCGCCCGCGCCGGTCCTCATCGGTCAGGGTGATCCGTTTGACCCCGCCTTTTTCGGTACCGCCGATCTGCGCGAACCGCATGAGCGTTTCCCATAGCCGGGCACCGTCGACAGGCTGGTTGGTCAAGGCTGGCATGTTCGTCTCCGCTATGGTTTGCGCTCGCACTCAGCACGCTTTATGCACGGCCCGAACAAGACGGAATAGCTTCGTATGGCGGGTTTGGCTGAAATTTCGGGTAATGAGGCGGCACTCGCGCGCCAATCTGCGCTGCTCTCCGCGCCACCCGGGACCGACCGGATGCTCGCCAACGCCATCCGCGCTTTGGCGATCGACGCGGTGGAGACCGCAAAATCCGGCCATCCCGGCATGCCGATGGGCATGGCGGATGCCGCCAGCCTGTTATGGCGCAAGCATTTGAAGTTTGATGCCGCCGATGCGAGCTGGCCGGACCGCGACCGCTTTGTGCTGTCCGCCGGGCATGGCTCCATGCTGCTTTATGCGCTGCTGCATCTGACCGGGCATGCGGGCATGGAGATCGACACGCTGAAATCTTTCCGGCAACTGCATTCCGCCGCCGCCGGGCACCCGGAATATCACGAGCACCCGGCCATCGAGATGACCACGGGCCCGCTGGGCCAGGGGCTTGCCACGGCCGTTGGCATGGCGATGGCTGAGCGCCTGCTGGCCGCGAAATTCGGCAAGAGCCTGGTTGACCACCGGACCTGGGTGATCGCGGGCGATGGCTGTTTGATGGAGGGTGTCAGCCACGAGGCAGGGGCGCTGGCCGGCCATTTGAAGCTGAACAAGCTGATTGTGTTGTTCGATGATAACGACATTTCCATCGACGGCGCGACCGGCATCTCGACATCGGAAGACCCGCTGAAGCGTTTCGCGGGTTATGGCTGGGCCACCAAGCGCGTGGATGGGCATGATTTCGCGGCCCTGCAAGCGGCATTTTTATGGGCGCAAAAATCCACCAAACCTGTGATGATCGCAGTCAAAACCATTATCGGCTTCGGCGCGCCGCACAAGGCGGGAACCGCTGGCGCGCATGGGTCGGCCCTGGGCGGGGCCGAGGCCGAGGCCGCCAAGCAAGCCCTGGGATGGGCGCATCTGCCGTTTGTGGTGCCACCCGATATATATGCGCCCTGGCGTGAGGCCGGGGCGCGCGGTGCGCCCGCCCGGCGCGCCTGGCTGAAGCGCCTCGCCCGCCACAACCAACGTGCCGAGTTTGAGCGCGTAATGGCAGGTAAACTGCCCGATGAGGTTACCGATGCGATCCGGGGCTTCAAGGCCAGCCTGGCCATGCAAAAACCCACTTTGGCGACCCGGCAATCCAGCCTGAAAACGCTGGAGACGCTGGTCCCCGCGATGCCGGAGCTGGTCGGTGGCTCGGCGGACCTCACAGGCTCCAACCTCACTCTGGTCAAAGGCATGGTGGGGGCGAGTGCTCAGAATTTCGCGGCACGCTATGTTTATTATGGTGTGCGTGAGTTCGGGATGGCGGCGGCGATGAACGGTATTGCCCTGCATGGCGGGCTGGTGCCCTATGGCGGCACGTTTTTTGTGTTTTCTGACTATATGCGCCCGGCCATTCGCCTTGCCGCCCTGATGGGCATTCGCGTGATCCATGTACATACGCATGATTCCATCGGCCTGGGCGAGGATGGGCCGACGCACCAGCCGGTTGAGCATCTGGCGAGCTTCCGCGCCATGCCGAACGTGCTCGTGCTGCGCCCCGGCGATGCGATGGAGACGGCTGAATGCTGGGAAATCGCGATTCGGAACACCACAGGCCCCAGCCTGCTCGTGCTCTCCCGCCAGGCGGTGCCCGCTTTGCGCGATGATGCCAACGGCAATAAATCAGCGCGCGGCGCCTATGTTCTGGCCGAGGCTGACGGCGCGCGCGCTGCGACCATTATCGCCACAGGCACCGAGCTTGCCATCGCCATGGCGGCACGCCAGAGTTTGGCCGCGTTCGGCTGTCAGGTCGCCGTGGTGTCCGCGCCGTGTTTTGAGCTGTTCGCGCGACAGGACGCCGCCTATCGCGCCGCCGTGCTGGGCAGCGCCCCACGCATCGGGATCGAGGCGGCATCGGGCTTTGGCTGGGAACGCTGGCTGGGCGATGATGGCGTGTTCATCGGTATGGCGGGCTTTGGCGCGAGTGCGCCCGCGGAAATTCTTTATGAGCATTTTGGGATCACCGAACGGGCGATCGTGCAAAATCTTTGGCGTCGGTTCGGTTTGGCCGAGGCCGCTGCCCAGCATCTGCAACTGATTTAAGGAGAGACGTCTACCATGGCTGTGAAAATTGCGATTAACGGGTTTGGGCGCATAGGACGTTTGGTTCTGCGCGCGATGATCGAGAGCGGGCGCACCGATATCGAGCCCGTGCTGATCAACGACCTCGGCAGTGTGGAGGATAATGCCCACATGTTTCGCTATGATTCGGTGCATGGCCGCTTCCCCGGCACGGTCGAGGTGAAGGGCGACAGCCTGGTCATTACCCATGCGGGGCGCACCTATGCGCCCATTAAGGTGACCGCTGAGCGTGACCCGGCAAAAGTGCCTTTGTCCGGCGTTGATGTGGCGATGGAGTGCACCGGGCTGTTCACCAAGCGTGAGGCCGCCGCCGCGTTGCTCACCGCTGGAGCGCGCAAGGTGCTGGTCTCCGCCCCGGCGGATGGCGTGGATGCGACCATTGTGTACGGCGTGAACCACAAAACGCTGACAGCGGATATGCAGGTGGTCTCCAACGCCTCCTGCACCACCAACTGCCTGGCCCCGGTGGCCAAGGTTCTGCATGAGAGCTTCGGGATTGAACGCGGGTATATGGTGACGATCCATTCCTATACCGGCGACCAGAAGACCGTGGACACGCTGCATAAAGACCTGCACCGCGCCCGCGCCGCCGCGTTGTCGATGATCCCGACCTCGACCGGTGCCGCCAAGGCTGTCGGCCTTGTGCTGCCGGAACTGATGGGCAAGCTGGATGGTACGGCCATCCGCGTGCCGACGCCGAATGTGTCGCTGATCTCGCTCGACGTGAACCTTAAGACCCATGCCACCGCCGCGCAGATCAACGCCGCGATGAAAGCGGCGAGCGAGGGCGAACTGAAGGGGATTCTGGATTATTCCACCGCCAAGCTGGTCAGCTCGGACTTTAACCATGTTGCGTATTCCAGCAGCTTTGATGCCCCCCAGACCGTGGTGGTGGATGGCGCGCTGGCGCGGGTGATGTCCTGGTATGATAATGAATGGGGCTTTTCCAACCGGATGTCTGACACCGCGGCCTATTTCGGCGCGCTATGAGCAAAACGGGCAACGCGCTTGGGAGCAGAACCCTCGACAACCTTGCCCCTGCGGGGCAGCGTGTGCTGCTGCGCGCGGATTTGAACGTGCCGATGCAGGATGGCGCGGTCAGCGATGCCACACGGCTGACGCGGCTTGCCCCGACGATCCGCGAGCTTTCAGCCAAGGGTGCGAAAGTTATTATCTGTTCGCATTTCGACCGGCCCAAGGGCAAGCCTGTACCCGCGATGTCGCTACGGCCGATTGCGGCATCCCTGGCTGGTGTGCTGGATATGCCCGTGGCGTTTGCTGATGATTGCATCGGCCCGGTCGCGCAAAACGCGATCGCCGCGATGCAAAATGGCGATGTGCTGGTGCTTGAAAACACCCGGTTCCACGCCGGTGAGGAGGCCAACGACCCGGCTTTTATCGGCGCGCTCGCCAGCCTTGCCGATATTTATGTCAATGACGCCTTCTCCGCCGCGCATCGTGCCCATGCCAGCACAGAGGGCGTGGCGCATCATTTGCCCGCCTATGCCGGGCGGCTGATGCAGGCGGAACTCAACGCGCTGGATACGGCACTTGGCACCCCGGCGCGGCCTGTTGCCGCCATCGTTGCGGGGTCGAAAGTGTCCACCAAGCTCGATTTGTTGAGCAATCTGGTGGGCAGGGTGGATATACTGGTGATCGGCGGGGCGATGGCGAACACCTTCCTCGCGGCCCTGGGCCATGATGTCGGCAAATCCCTGCAGGAGCGGGATTTGCATGAGACCGCGCGCGACATCCTGAAAACCGCGCAGGGCAAAGGCTGCGAGATCATCCTGCCGGTCGATCTCGTCTGCGCCAGCGTGTTTGCCGCCAACCCGCCGACGATGATCGTCGGTGTCGATGCCATTCCGCCGGATATGATGGCACTGGATGTCGGCCCGGCAACCGTTGCGGCCTTGATCGCCCGCCTGCCCGAGATCAAGACCATCATCTGGAATGGCCCGCTCGGTGCTTTTGAGACCAAGCCCTTCGATGCCGGAACCAATCAGCTGGCCGCCGCCATTGCTGATGCCACACGCGCTGGCACCATTATTTCAGTCGGCGGTGGCGGGGATACCGTCTCCGCGCTGAAGCAGGCGGGGGTGGAGCACGATGTCAGCTATCTCTCCAGCGCCGGGGGGGCGTTTCTG
The DNA here is from genome assembly GCA_029077775.1 of Acidocella sp. GTDB lineage: Bacteria > Pseudomonadota > Alphaproteobacteria > Acetobacterales > Acetobacteraceae > Acidocella. The sequence goes on from JAQNCU010000099.1 coordinate 7,351, forward strand.
GAGTGGATGGAAGGCAAGATCCTGCCGGGGGTGGAGGCGATAAGTGCCGGAATGTCCAATATCGGGTGACAGGCGCCAAGGCTGAACGGTTTAAAGCTGGTCACTGAATGTCTGTAAAATCCCGCGCGCTGGCGCTGACCTTTGTTGCCGTTTTGTTGTGGGGTTGCGCGCCCGTGGGCACGCGCTTCATGGTCGGGACCGATCATTCCGGTGTCGCGGCGTTGCCTTTTATCGGGCTGCGCTATTTCGTGGCGGCTGTTTGCTTTTCCCCGTGGTTATTACGCGCTTTGCGCGGTTGGTCGCGGCGAGACCTCGCGATGGGTGCCTTGTGCGGGCTGATCGGCATCACAGGCTATAACCTGCCCAACGCGCTCGGCACGCGCACGGTCTCCGCTGGCATGGTGGGGCTGCTGAATGGGTCGGAGCCGCTGATGATCGTGGTGCTCTCGGCGCTGCGGGCCCACCGCGCGCCACGAGGCTGGACCATCCTCGCCAGTGTCATCGGGTTGGCGGGGATAATATTGCTGGCGCATGGGGCTGGCCCGGCTTTGGGCAGTGTTGGGGGCATCACGCTGATTTTGCTCTCGGCGTTCTTGTGGTCGGTCTATTGCGTGTTGATCCCCGGGCTGATGGCGCGGCGCGGCGCGTTGGCGGTAACGGCGGTGACCATGGCCGCTGGCAGTTTGCCGATGTTTCTGGCGGGCTTGCCGGGCATGACCCCCATGGTGGCGCATTTCACCGCCGCACAATGGGAGATCTATCTGGCGCTGACCTTCGGCACGTCGGTGGTGGCGATGTTGTTCTGGAATCTCGGCACTGCCGGGCTGGGTGCCGAACAGGCCGGGTGGTTTCTCTATTTGCTGCCGGTGGTCAGCCTGCTTGGCGGTGTGGTGTTTCTGGGGGAGCCACTGCAAGCGGTCGAGTTTTTCGGGGGCGGGCTTATTATGCTGTCGGTTGTCCTGAGCCGGAGGGCGATACCATAAAAAAAAGTGGCCGGAGGGCGATACCATAAAAAAAAGTGGCCGGAGGGCGATCTGATTTGGGTTGATTATCCGGAAACTGTCTCCGGCAGGTCGCGGATCAAGCGTCGGGCGCGCTTGAGTGAGTCAAACCCCGCGCCATCGCGCAGGCTTTCTGTCAAGGCGTCCAGCGCCATCTTTCCGGGCTCATCCTCATATTCGCGCGCGACGCTGATCAACCGCTGCGCCGCGGCCAATGCGGCCGGACGCTCCTGATCATCGCCGATATAGGCGCGTTGGAGCGTGTAATAAAGCTGCCGTGCCGGGGTTGTCGCGTCCTCCTCGGCCATGATCTGTTTGCCGAACAAAAACCGCGCGCGCGTGGTCAATTCCAGCCTCGCGCGGGTTTTGAAGCGGATGACGGCCCCGTTCAGGATCATCAGCTCGCCTTGTTTGAGTTCCAGGACTAATGCGGTCATCGGGCCATTCATGCTGCTTGCAGACCCAAGCCTCTCATGGCCGCCTTAACGCCGCGTCAAATCTCGCGATTGACGGGGTTTTTCGCGTTATTTTGCCTCTGCCGCGCGTTTTAATGCCGCCAGCCAGACCGCGTCGTCGTGCTGAAGCTGCGCATTGGACAGAAAATATCC
>JAQNCU010000514.1 GCA_029077775.1 Acidocella sp.
GTGACCACCGCGCGCGATCTGGCCATACTGGCCCGCGATATCGTAATAAACGACCGTGCGGACCAGAATTTTTTCGAGGTGCAGAAATTCGATTTCTACGGTCATACCATCTACAGCAACAACCAGATGCTCAAAACCTTCCCCGACGCCACCGGCATGAAAACCGGCTACACCGATCTTGCGCGGCACAACCTCGTGACCAGCGCCGAGCGTGATGGCCATGTGTTGATCGGCGTGGTTCTGCACGAACCCTCATGGGGCACCGCCTATGACCAGATGACCGCCATGCTCGATGCAGGCTTTGATGGGCATCACAGCGAAGGCAACATCAATTACGCAACCAATACGCAGCCCACCCCCCCGACGGCCCCTGCCGACAAACACGCCGAGACGCTTGCCGCCAATAATGATCATGTCAGCACGCCCAACCGGGTGTGGACAGCTCAACTCGGCCACTACCGCCATCTCAGCAGCGCCCGGTATATGGCCGATCATGCTCGGCACATCCAAGGTGCCGGTATCGCCCGGGTGGCCCGGATTATCAAATACGGACACGTGCTCTGGACCGCGCAGCTCGCCGGGCTCACCCTCCACGATGCCTATGAAACCTGCGATGCCGTGGCCACCAAGGAATGCCGCGTGATTGGCCCCGCCGAGAACCACGTCGCCATCGCCAAAATTGCCAGACCAGGTATCTCGGGCACTTAAACACCCCCGCGCCGCCGCTGATTTGAGCCGGGCACCTGATCACCCTATGTGAGGCGAATGCTCCAAGCGCATTTCACCGCCCTGCTCGCCGCCGCCGCCAGCGCCCCAGCCGCGCAGGCCGCCATCATCATTCTGGGCACCTTCATCCTGGAAGACGCCGCCACCCTGGCTGCGGCGATGCAGGTGGCCACGGGGGCCATCGCGCTGCCGGTCGCTCTCGGCGCGCTCTACACGGGCATTGTGCTGGGTGATCTCGGGCTTTATGGCCTTGGGCGGCTCGCCGCCAAACACCCCTGGGCGTTGCGGCTGATCCCGGCGCGCAGGCGCGATCTCAGCCATCAATGGGTGAACCGGCGGCTCATCCCGCTCGTTTTGGTCAGCCGCTTTGTCCCAGGGCTGCGCCTGCCGACCTATACCAGCCTCGGCTTTCTACGCGCCCGGTTCACCGTTTTCGCCCTGGCCGCCATCGTCGCCACGCTCGCCTGGACCTCGCTGTTATTCGTCGTAAGCCTCAAACTGGGTGTGCTGCTGATGCGTTATCTCGGCATTTGGCGTTGGGCCGGTCTCGGCCTATTCCTCATTCTGCTCGTCGTCACAGGCCGGCTCGCTGCTACGCTCTATAATAAGAGGACAATTCCATGAGCGACTTATTGCTCCCGGGCGGCGAAACCGCTGCATTTGCCACCGGGCGCAGCGATGACACAAGGGCACGCAGCCCGGTCTCATTTTTTGAATTCTGGCCAGGCTGGCTGTTTTACGCGCCGGTTGTGGTCTTTTGGATCTTAAAATCCATCCGTTATCGCAGCATTACCCTGCCCAGCCTCGCCAATCCTTCGATCGAAGCCGGGGGCATTTGCGGCGAATCGAAAAACGCCATCCTGGGTCTCGCGGGCCCATTTGCCCGGAACTGGATCGCCCGCTTCGCCGCCCTTACCATCTCCGGGCACAGCGACGGCAACGATCTCACCCGCGCTGAGATGGTTATGGCGCAACACGGCCTCGCCTACCCGCTGGTCGCCAAGCCGGATATGAGCTGCAACGGCGTGGGCGTGCGCGTTATCGAGAC
>JAQNCU010000515.1 GCA_029077775.1 Acidocella sp.
CGACTGCATTCCGTTCATGAAACGGATTGGATTCGCTCCAGAGGAAGAATATCGAGTTATAGCTGAGACGAAAGATGACCAGAAGGGCGCGCTTTCTATCCCGTTCCCCCACAGCATGATCTACTGCATCTATCTCAACCCTTGGCTACCGAAGTCGATTGCCAAGAGCCTCAAAGATACGCTGCGGTCCCTTCCAGGATGCAGCAAACTTCGGGTGGTTCGATCTCTGCTTATCGAGAGCGATCGCTGGAAGCGTGCCGGTGACGAGATCGTTGGGAAGAACGCACAAAATAAGGTGTCATTGCGGTTCAAGCCAAAGGAATCGAAAAACCTTTGAAAGAACTCGCCTTCCAAAATATAACACGCAAACGATGACTGACCTTTGCGGCCCGATCCAGCGGTAAGCGGAATGACCAATGATCATTTTCCGAGCCCGAGATCGGACAGGCAGAAGTCAAACACACACCCGAAATTCAACCCGAGCCCCTCCACAAAGCTCTGAATCTGATGGAAATAAAAAGAGCCGACCCCATTCTGGAGCAGGCTCGATAATGACTATCACCAGCCAGGGAGGTTTGTTCCGCCCTGGCTGATCGGTGCACTATTCAGCCGCGAGGGCGGCGCTGTCTGATGTTGCAGTATGGTTTTCAGCTTGCCCCGGATCAGTCGCCGGTTCATTGCTGACGGCCTCCTGCACCCGAGCCGACTGCTCGATCACCATACCATCCTCCGGTTCGAGCTCGGCGTCGTCGCCGTTTGCGCCAGACTCAATCGTCTGCCCGGCGTTATCTTCACGCACAACGCACGTCTCCACGCCCTTCGTGCGTAGCGGCTCGGGCAACCAGCCGGAGCCCGCCAAGATTTGCTCGGCAGCCTCGGCCATATCGCCTTTCTTCAGTCCTTCCAGCCGTTGCGCGGCCTGGTCGCCCTTGGCCTCGCGTACCGCTTCCAGAATGCGCGCCTTCGTCACCCGGCCGAGATAATTCTCCGCCGTTGGCGCCCACCCGGCGGCCACCAGATCACGCGACAAGGTTTCCGCCAGCCGCCCGGCATGCGCCAGCGCGCGGGGGCGGCGGTTATACGCATCATGCGTGGCGTTCAGCGTCAGCGCCACGCAATGGGCGAACAAGGCCTCGCGGCTGTCCGTGTCGAGACTGGCCAACACATCCCAAAGCTCGGCGGTGTCCTCGGGCAGTTGCGCTGCCCAAGCCTCGTGCCGCGCATCAACCCGTGCTGCCAGTGGCGTGTCCGCCAGGCCCGGTGCCTGGGCACCGAACATCACGCTCTTCGCCTCAATCTCCAGGCAGGATTCAGCGCCGTAGCGGTAGAAAAGCCTTAGGCACAGCACATGCAGAAGTGCGAGGTAAGCAATGCCAGGCTCATTACCCAGCGCCTCGCGCAGCGCCAGCGTGCGATAGGCCGTCAGCTCGGTCAGCAGCCGGTCCGGCAGTGGTTTCAACTCGTCTTCCTCCTCGGGCTCGGCCTCATGTTCCGCCCCACCGCCAATATGGGCGGCAATAACTCTGGAATCCGCGTAGGCGGGATCGGTGCCCTCGGCAGCATTGTATCCGTCCTGCCTCTGCCCGCGTCCGTTGCTGTCATCCGCCAAGGCAGCCTCATCGGCTTCTTCGGCCACCAGCGGCTCATCCTCGGGGCGGACATAGCCACGCTCCACCCGCAGCGCGCCATTGCCGTCGATGCTGACAAACACCCCCGCCATGGCGATTTCCGCCGGGTCATACACCGGCGGACGCTGGGTCAGCGCGTCAAT
>JAQNCU010000516.1 GCA_029077775.1 Acidocella sp.
ACGGCGAATAAGAAATCATAGTCCAGTCGGATTCGATCCGTGAGTGCCAGATAATACAGATACGTTCTGGCACGAAAGCTCACTGGGTAAGTTGGAAACGCCTGTCTGTCTCCAGCCAGGCAACCGATCCTGACCGGCAGTGGTTCGGAAAACCAAGCTTTGGGATCAGGCCATTGGGAGATGAAGTTTGCACGGTATTCCAGCCTCTTACGACGAAAGCTCTCGTCCATCGGAAGTTTAGAGAGGTAAGCCACATACTCGGCCTCACCGGAATGAACGAACAGTGACCCTACGGCATTGGTGGATTTGGAAGAGCTTCGGGTCATGACGGTTCTCCGTCGGCTGGTGACGGATCATGGCTAAGGCCCAGCGCCTGGCGGTATTCCGCAACAACGACTGCATCTGAAACGCGCGTGTAAATTCTGGTGGATTCTGGTGAGGCATGGCCAAGTCGTCGCTGGAGGGTGAGTTCCCGCATTCCGGCCTCCCACATCCGCGTGGCATGGGTATGACGCAGGGCATGTGGTGTCATCCATGGTTCTCGGATGTCTGCTCGTTCGCAAGCGCGAGCGAACATTCGGACCAGACCGGCGTAGGACAGCGGTTCTTCGCGATGTTTGCCTGTTCCACCAACGAGGAATACGAATGGAGATACACCTTCGGCCGGACGCTCGCCCATCACATAGGCGTTGAGTGTTTCCAGCGTTGCGCCATCATGGAGGTCAACTACGCGCTCGGTTCGTGATTTTGAACGAGCGCCTTTTGGGTGATCGTCCCGGCAGCGCACGAATATGCGCCTTCGCCCATAGCTGATATCCACCAGATGTAACCCCAGAGTTTCACCAGGACGGAGGCCCGCGTTGAGCATCAATAAGATGAGGCTTTGATCACGCAGGTTCCGTAATGCTTTCGATAGGCTGGTGATCTGCAAGTTGTTCATTGGCCGTGGCAACCTCTGGACGGTCTTCAGACGTAGTTCCCGGACCTCCGGTTCCTGTCGCGAGATACCCGTCAGGAATGGTCTATGCCGGTCCGTGGCGCGCCAGGATGTTCGGTCCTTGATCTTCACTATTGGGTTTGCCCCGGGGAATGCACCGATGAAAATGGCCCAGTCGTAGAACGCGCTGACGGCGACAAGCATCCGATTGATGGTTGCGGCCGACAGACTGACCGGCATCGCCACCCCGTTCTGAGTGGCGAACCTTATTGTCCAATCCCTGTGCCTTCGCTTGGAAGGTGTCGATCGGAGGTAAAGCAGGAAATCAACCGAACGCTCGGTAGAAAACTCAGTCCAATCAATGTATTGACTTGTGAGAAAGGTCAAAAAATGAACGATATCATGAGCATAGGCCAGGACGGTATTGGGCGAGTACCCCTTTGCCGCGAGGTAGGCGAGAAACCTGCAGATAGGTTCAGCCAAAGCGCCGTCTTCATCGGAAAGTACAATGGTCTCGCCGCCGCTCGCGCGTCGCACTGTAAACATCGTGACCTCAATGGGTTCGGAAATATCGGGGCAGATTATACGGCGAATGAAGGCCGTTCAGGTACTGTCCATATAATCGACCAAAGCAAAGAACTGACCGCTGATTTTCGGCACCGCGCCCTGCGCCATCATGCCCAGGGCATTTTTGAGCTTGAGCGCACATTTGGATTGACCCTCACCCTGTCCACAGGCCGCGTCGTGCCGATGCGGCTGATTGGCGAACAGCATGTGCGTGAAGATCTCGGCTTCATCCCCAGTTTCGTTGACTGGGCGCGTTGC
>JAQNCU010000517.1 GCA_029077775.1 Acidocella sp.
GCACAGACACGTTCACGCAAATCAACCGAAATTGGCTTGGCCATATATGGTGGCCTCCTCCGCCAACATATACCTTGAATCAGAAACGCCCCGCGTCGGGAATCCCTTTTGAATCATTCAGGTCGGAAAATGCTCTAGGGCCGTTGGTATTACTTGGATGTGTCACTGTCTTCGCGGATTGGTTATTAGAGCGTTTTCCGATCAAACGGAAAAGCTCTTACAATATTTTTGCGAGCAATTTTATCCGATCAGGTCGTCTCGTTAAGTCAACCTGATCGGATATTGCTCTAGAGCGGGATGATCCTTGATCGAATCGCTTTGCGATCAGATCAAGGATCTGAATCCGGCTCTACCGAAATATCTAGAGGGCAATTCAGATTCCAGGTTCGCTCGCAAAACGAGCGGGCCTAGAGTCATCGCGCTCTAGGGTTTATCCGGCGTTGCGCGTCGCCTCGATTTTTTGCCAGATGATGGCGGCGAGGTTGACGCCGTCGAACCGTGCAATCTGGCGCAGGCCGGTCGGCGACGTGACGTTAATTTCCGTCAGGTAATCGCCAATGACATCGATGCCGGTAAATAACAGGCCCTGGGCCTTTAGAACCGGGCCGATGGCAGCACAGATTTCAAGCTCACGGGGGGTAAGCGTGGTGGGTGCCGGCACCCCGCCCGCATGCATGTTCGAGCGGCTATCGCCCTCTGCCGGGATACGGTTGAGCGCACCAAGCGGCTCGCCATCGATCAGGATGATGCGTTTATCGCCCTGGCGCACGGCGGGCTCGTAACGCTGGATCATCAGGGGCTCCCGCGACGCGCCGAGGAACATATCCAGCAACGAGCCGAGATTCTCATCACCCGGCTTGATCCTGAAAACGCCGATGCCGCCATTGCCGAATAACGGCTTGACGATGATGTCATTATGGGTGGCCCGGAACGCCCGGATGATGGCGGGGTCACGGGCGATGAGCGTGGGCGGCATGAGTGCTGGGAAATGCGTGACCAGCAACTTCTCCGGCGCGTTGCGCACGGCGGCGGGGTTGTTCACCACCAGGGTTTTTGGGTGAATATGCTCCAGCAGATGCGTCGCGGTGATATACGCCATGTCAAATGGCGGGTCCTGACGCATCAGGATCACATCCATCTCCTGAAGGTCGATGGTGGCTTGCGGCCCGAATTCAAAAAACGCCGCCGGGTCGTCAGTCACCCTGACCGGCCTGACCCGCGCCTGAAGCACAGCATTGGCCAACCACATATCCCCGACCTGGTAATGCCAGAGGCTGTGCCCACGCGCCTGGGCCTCAAGCATAAGGGCAAAACTGGAGTCCCCCGTAATGTCGATGCTGTCCATCGGGTTCATCTGTACGGCGATTTTCAAGCCAGCCATTTTATCCTCGCCATATCATCCTGGATGGTCGTTGCGGGCGACGCATCCGCCAGCACCTCTCTATACCGCTAAGACGGATCGTGCTCCAGCGCCGCATCCGTAAGGTTGTGCTGAAGGCTGCGCACGCAGCGGTCCGGGTCGGCATTGTTAGGAACAGCGGCGGCCACACGGGGGGTGCCGAAGCGGTCAGGATACAATATCAGGTCAAGCCCACAGACCGGCGAGTGATAAAGCCAGACCTGGGCGGGGCCATCGATGCGGAGCAGCGCCGGATGGCCGAATTGAGCTGATAAATTGGCCGGGGTGTCACCAACCAGATTTTGCGGATCGCTCATCATACAGATTGCAGG
>JAQNCU010000518.1 GCA_029077775.1 Acidocella sp.
GGGCGATCTCCTCATCGGTGAGCGGGCGGCGCGTTCCGGGAATCCTGCGCATGCCATAGCTGTGGCCATACGGGAACTCGCTCGCCGCCTCGACCCATTTCCAGCCGTCGGCGCGGAGGGCATCGGCATCACGCTCCAGCCTTTCGGCCACCACACGCGCCAACAACCCGGCATCTTGCAGCCAGCCACCATCATCTGACTGGAACAGATCGCGCATCACCGCCCCGCCCGCCGCGACATACGCCTCACCGGCATATTGCGCCCGCTTGTCGCTCGCACGCACCGACCCTTCGGTCAGCATCCGGCGGATCTGGTAAGGCTCTTTGTTGTAGGAGCGCTGTATCGCTTCCCACACCAGCTCTTGGCGCTCATGGTCAGGGCTGACAGAGAAGGCCATGAGTTGCTCCAGGGTCATCTCGTCCTCGGCATAGATATCCAGCAACCGCGGCGAGACGGTGGCCAGGCGGAGCCGCTGTTTGACGACTGAGACCGCGACAAAAAACACCGCCGCGATCTCCTCCTCGCTCTGCCCCTTCTCGCGCAGCGCCTGAAACGCCCGGAACTGATCCAGCGGATGCAACGGGGCGCGCTGCACATTCTCCGCCAGGCTATCTTCCTCGGCGATGCCTTCGGTGCGCACGACACACGGGATGGGTGCAGTTTTGGCCAGGCGCTTTTGCCGCACCAGCAATTCCAACGCCCGGTAGCGCCGCCCGCCGGCGGGGATCTCGAACAGTCCGGTCTCGGCACCTGCCTCATCCAGCACCGGCCGCACGGTAATGCTTTGCAGCAGCGTGCGCCGCGCAATATCCGCCGCCAACTCCTCGATCGAGACACCGGCCTTCACCCGCCGGACATTCGCCTGGCTCAGTACCAGCCGGTCAAACGGAATATCGCGCGAGGCGCTGAGCGTAATTTTCTGAACAGTTTTAGCCATGGGACAAACTCCATGACGGGCGGCCCGGAGCCACTCTCCTGACCTGTCACCCGTCACAGATTTTCCGCCGCCCTCTGCCTCTTAACCGCGACACGCCCACGGCCTTGCCCGCATAAAAAAAGCCGTGGACCAAATCCTGGCCCACGGCAGAATGAACACCAACGGCAAAACAGCGAGCAGGTGATCAGACGATCAGGTTACCCGTTCCAGCAGCAACTTTGCCTTCCCCTCGAGTTCCAGCCTGGCGTCCTGGTGCGGCTTGCCGCGCGCCAGCGCGGTGATGCCCTGCACGAAGTCGAACACGCTCTCCGGCGGGCGGCCTTCCTCCTCCAGCACGGTGGAAATAATCTTCGCCGTCTCGCCCTTGGCAAAGCCGCGCTTGCGCAGAAAACTCTCGCGCTCATCATCCTTGCGCGCCACGATCTGCTCCCGCGCGGCTTTAATCCCCGCCACGAAGGGCGCGGGCGAGGAATTGGCGAAGCGCCGCAGCGCCGGTGCCGCCTCATGCGCAAAGCGCTGGGTGGCGAACTTACTATGCCGGATGCTGATCTCCTGGAAATCCTCCGCACCCCAGATGTTACGGTTGGCACACACCGCCCGCAGATAAAACGAGGCAATCCCCAAAGCCTTCGATCCCACTTCGCTGTTCCAGCAATAAAAGCCCCGGAAATACAAATCCGGCTCACCATTCGGCAACCGCCCCGCCTCAATCGGGTGCGTATCATCGACCAGGAATAGAAACACGTCCCTGTCGCTGGCATAGAGCGTGGTGGTCTCCTTCGTCACATCCACAT
>JAQNCU010000519.1 GCA_029077775.1 Acidocella sp.
CGGGCGTCGCGATCAGGTTTTTGCTATCGGTGTCACGGTGCTCTCAGCAAAACTGGCAAAATGCGACGGCGTGGTCAGCCGCCTTGAAATTGATGCCTTCAAGCGCAGTTTTGCGATCCCCGAGCAAATTGTCCAGGAGGTCGGGCAGCTATTCGACAGCGCGCGTGTATCATCCGCGGGCTTCGAGAGTTACGCCGTGCAACTCGGTCAGGCGTTTGCCGATAATCGCGGCATTCTCGAACAAGTGCTCGGCGGTCTGTACCAGATCGCCGCGGCGGATGGGCCGGTAAACGCGGCGGAAATCGAGTTTCTCACCCGCGTCGCGCACGGCTTTGGCCTGGACCCGGTGGCCGCCCAGCGCGCCGGGCGCGGTGGCTATGTCACCCCGCCGGAAGACCCTTATGCGGTTCTGGGTATCGACAAGCGCACGCCAGACGAGAAAATCCGCGCGCGTTGGAAGGCATTGATGCGTGAAAACCACCCCGACAGCCTGGCCTCGCGCGGGGTGCCGCCCGATATGATTGCCGCCGCCTCAGACCGCGTGGCGCGGATCAACGCGGCTTATGACATCATAAAACGCGAGCGTGGACTTTGATCCTGACGCCATCGCCGAATTTCGATGCCCGAACCGCCGATATCGACATGCTCGTTCTGCATTACACCGGAATGCCCACAGCCCAGGCGGCATTGGACAGGCTCTGCGACCCTGCCGCCCAGGTTTCCGCGCATTATCTGGTTGAGGAAGACGGCACCGTTCATAATCTGGTGCCCGAGGCCGCGCGCGCATGGCATGCGGGGGTCAGCTTCTGGCGCGGAGATGTCGGGCTGAACAACCGCTCCATTGGCATCGAAATTGTTAATCCAGGTCATGAATGGGGCTATCGCGGCTTTCCCGGCACGCAGATGGACGCCGTAGCGGCGCTTTGTCGCGCCTGCCTGTCCCGCCACGCCATCCTTGCGCGCAACATCGTCGCCCACGCGGACATCGCGCCAGACCGGAAACGAGACCCGGGCGAGCTTTTCCCATGGGCCTGGCTGGCAGGGCAGGGGGTTGGTGTCTGGACAGATGGCTTCGCACCGCCGGGTGATCTCCTTCGAGACCTCGCGGTGATCGGATATGACATCGAAGCCCGCCACGTCATCACGGCCTTTCAACGCCATTTTTTGCCCGATCATCTGTCCGGAATGGATGACGAGCCCACACGTCGCCGCGCCTCGGCTTTGCTGCGCAGTCTGAACCCCCCATAAAATAAGCCTTCAAGTCGTCGCTCCACGCTCTTGCGCCGGTTGACGCCACCGCCTGTGAGGCGCACGGAGCGTCTATCCAGACGGTTGGACGGCCGCTGCTGAGTGCGCTTAACAGGCGTCTCGGGGGAGGAAAGTCCGGGCTCCACGGAAATACGGTGCCGGCTAACGGCCGGCGGGGGCGACCCCAGGGATAGTGCCACAGAAACAAACCGCCACGGGATTGTTTCCCAGGCAAGGGTGAAATGGTGCGGTAAGAGCGCACCGCAGACCTGGCAACAGGGCTGGCAGTGTAAACCCCACCGGGAGCAAGACCGAATAGGGGCGGCCGGCATCATGTGGCAACGCAAGGGTGCAGGAGTATTTTCGATCCGTCGCCCGGGTTGGTCGCGTCGAGGCACGCCGTGAGGCGTGTCCCAGAGGAATGGCCGTCCAGCATCTTAAATCAGATGTGGACAGAACCCGGCTTACAGACCGTCTGGA
>JAQNCU010000100.1 GCA_029077775.1 Acidocella sp.
GGCTGATCGAGTGTTTTTTCTGGATTCGAATCATGAATGTGCCAAATTATGGGTTGGAACCCAGCCGACACCTCCCTCTGCTGATACGCACCACGCCCACCCAGCAACGGTTTCCAATATTATCAGGGTCTGTCCAACAGAAACACTTAGTTCCATGGCGCTATAGTCTCGGCGCAGGACCGCCGCTTGTTCACCGCCGCGTTCAAGGAAAACCTCCGGCACCCATCCTGCGAGACCCGAGAGACCAAGTGTTCACACCATAGCCAACCCGGCTCGTCGTCGTCTCGGCGAATGATTATTAAGCCATCGCCCGCCACCCCCAGGATCGGCGCTTCATAAGCTCGACCGTAGTCGGCAATTACATGGCCTTTAGTCATTTCAACTGGCCCACTAGAGCCGGATGATCCTTGATCGAATCGCTGCGAGATCCGATCCAGGATCTGAATCCGCCTCTACGAATATGGTGAGAGGGCGATTCAGACTTCAGCTCCAAAGGTTGGGAATTGCCGTACCCTGATACCAACCAAAGGGCGCCGAACCATCAATCATGTCTCGGCCCCGCTCACTCAGGTATAAGTCGTCAAAAAAGCCACAAATTCAGCACGTCGCGGCTCGCCCCGTGTAAAAATACTAAAAATCGCCTGCTTAGCCTGGCTTAGCGGCTGTTACGCTGGCCAAAAAGTTGCAGCAGGAACATAAACAAATTGATGAAGTTCAGATAGAGTTGCAAGGCATCGTACACGCTACGCTTTGCCGCCATCGACGCGCCATATGACGAGCCATACTGCAGATAGGTCACTTTGATCCGCTGCGTGTCATAGGCCGTAAGGCCCACAAAAATAAGCACACCCAAAATGCTGATGGCGAACGCGACCGCTGGCGAATGCAAGAATATGTTCACGAGGCTGGCAATGATAATGCCGATTAGCCCCATCATGAGAAAACTGCCCATGCTGGTCAGGTCGCGCCGCGCTGTGTACCCGTACAGGCTGGTAGCCGCGAAGGTACCCGCCGTGATAAAAAACACCTCGGTGATAGACGTCTGCGTGTAGACCAGGAAAATATTGGTCAAACTCGCCCCCATCGTGGCGCAAAACGCCCAGAACAAAGCCTGCGCCGCCGTGGTGGAGAGCTTATTGACCCCAAAACTGAGAACCATCACGAAGGCCAAAGGCGCGAAGATGGTGATATAGGCGAGGATCGAGGGCTGGCGAACGAGGTCGCCACTGGCAGTTTGCACCATCGGATAAAATGCGTTCATCAGCCCCGAATGCGAGATACCGAAGGCCACCAGCCCGGTAAGCACGAGGCCGGATGCCATCCAGTTATAGACTTTGAGCATGTATGACCGCAGGCCCTGGTCCAGCAGAGCAGTGCTGCCAGAAGCGGCATACCCGGCTTGCGCCGTGCGATAGGAATTGCCGTCCGGATTATACGCCATGGAATATTTGCTCCTGATATTGGCTTATGAAACTAGCCGATTCTATGATTCGCCTTTACGGGCGGTTTTTCAAGCCCAATCGGCATGAACACTCGCAGGCGGACGGCTTGTCGTATCAACGCCGCCACCAACCGCGCTTTTTCTCGGGCAATGGTGCCTCAGCGCCGACCGCAATCGCCGCCATCGGAGCACCCACTGGAGCCGCAACTGGGAGAGCAACGGGGGCGGCGGATGCGGGCGGGGCGGCAGCCTGGATTTCAGGCGCTGGCCCCGGCATCTCAGCCAGATCAAGCGGCGATACCGTCTTTTTAACTGACGGCTTCCGGGGGGTCTTTGGCTTTGCGGCCTGGCGAATACGCAACTGCTCGGCTTCAACGCGCTCAGCGGCTTCAAAAATATCGGCGATATCGGTGAACACCGGTACATCGATGGGGGGTTCGACGGGTCCCGCACCGGTTATATCCGGTGCTGGGTCAGTGTCTTTACCCGTCCGACGACGCCCGCCACGCGCGCGGCGGCGGCGGGGTGATGCCTCCCTGGATGGCGGCGCGTCGTCGCCCTCTGCAGGGGCACCCAATTCGGCGGCGAGAACGAGGTCGATTTCGCTGGGTTGCTCATCATCCGATGACACAGGCGCGCTCACAACCGACGGCGCGCTATCGTCTCGTGGCGGCAACGCTGCCTCGGGCGCGGTGCCATCTGGGCGGCGCTTGCCACGGCGGCGGCGGCGGCGGCGCTTGCGCTCACCCTCCTCGGCGGTGTCGCTCGCGCTCGGGGCGGTGTCGCTCGCGCTCGGGACATCATCTTCAGGCTCGTCATCATCGGTCGCGGCAAGCGCGTCATCGGTGGCCATACTGGCCTGGTGACGCTCAGTGCTGCGCTCGGACGTGATGGGGCCGTATGAGGCTGGTGCCGCCGCCATGGGAGAAGCGGTTTGTGTCCTGATTTTATCGATCCGGAAGTTCGTGCCTGTCATCGCCGCATCCGGCGCGAACATCACCCGCATCGCATAGCGCGCCTCAATCGCCGAGAGCCGCTCGCGCTTTTGGTTGAACAGATAAAAAGCGATCTCGGGCGGGAGAACCACAGAGATTTCAGCGGCACGGAATTTCGCCCCCTCATCCTCGATTGCCCGCAATATGTGCAAGGCCGCACTCTCCGGGCTGCGCACATGGCCCTGGCCCGCGCAATGCGGGCACATCACGAGCGAGGCCTCGGCCAGCGAAGGCCGCAGCCGCTGGCGGCTGAGTTCCATCAGCCCGAAATGGCTGATCGCGCCGAGCTGGATCCGCGCCCGGTCGTTTTTGAGCGAGTCCTTCATGCGCCGCTCAACCGCCGCGTTGTTTTTGCGGCTTTCCATGTCGATGAAATCGATCACGATCAGCCCGGCAAGGTCACGCATCCGCAATTGCTTGGCGGCTTCCTCCGCGGCCTCCAAATTCGTGCGCAGGGCGGTATCCTCGATGCTCCGCTCGCGCGTGGAACGGCCGGAGTTAACGTCGATCGCAACCAGCGCCTCGGTCTGGTTGATGACGATATAGCCGCCCGAGCGCAACTGCACCGTGGGGTTCAGCATCGCGTCGAGCTGCGCCTCCACCTGGTGGCGGGCGAATAGAGGCTGACCCTCGGTCCATAACTGCACCTTGCGGGCATGGCTTGGCATCAACATCCGCATAAAATCACGCGCAGCCTGATAACCTTCCTGGCCATCGACCAGAATCTCCTCGACATCGCGTGTGTACACATCACGGATGGTGCGCTTGATCAGGCTGGCTTCCTCATAAATCAACGCGGGCGCCATGGAGTCCATCGTTCGCTCGCGGATATCGTCCCACAATCGCAGAAGATATTCGCAATCGCGCGTGATCTCGGGTTTTGGCCGGTTGGCACCTGCGGTGCGCACGATCAGGCCCATACCCTCGGGCACATCAAGCGCCGCCATCGCTTCCTTCAGCCGCCGCCGGTCGGCAACCGACGTGATCTTGCGCGACACGCCGCCGCCGGTGGGCGAATTCGGCATCAGCACCGAGAACCGGCCCGCGAGCGAAAGATAGGTGGTGAGCGCCGCACCCTTATTGCCGCGCTCCTCCTTGACCACCTGGATCAGCATAATCTGCCGGCGATGGATAACATCCTGGATTTTGTAATTGCGCAAAAACCGCTGCCGCTGCCGCCGCTCGCGCGCTTCCGCTGCGTCATCACCGTCACCACCGAGATTCTCAGGCGGCGGCGCCTCCGGGCCGTTGGCATCCGCCAGATTGACCTCAGTTTCAGGCATCTGGATAGTCTCGTCGGGCTCAGATTGCACCTCCTCGATGGGGGTTTCATCTGACTGAGCCGCGATAGCTTCATCCATCGGCGCCGCCATTACAGCCTCATCGGGCGGCGGTGCCGCGAGAATTTCGATCGGCGTGATGTCGAGCGCCTTCGCCGCGTCGGTGGCGGGCGACAGGGACATATCGCCCTCATTCGTCTCGTCATCCTCAGCCGCGTCCTCGGCCTGTAAGGCGAGCAGCCGTTTACGGTCGGCGACCGGGATTTGGTAATAATCCGGATGAATCTCCCCGAAAGCCAGGAAGCCGTGGCGGTTACCGCCATATTCAACGAACGCGGCCTGCAGGCTGGGTTCGACCCGGATCACCTTGGCAAGATAGATATTGCCTTTGATCTGCTTACGTGTAGCGGTTTCAACGTCGAAATCTTCAAGCCGGTTACCGTCCAGCACCACCACGCGGGTTTCTTCCGCATGGCTGGCGTCGATTAACATTTTTTTGGTCATTTATAGGGGAACTCCGATACGCGGCCTCGGCTGGCGGTGCGGAACGCAAGGCCCGCCCCGGCGAAACGCCGCGTTTTGTTTGTAAAGTTTTGAGGGATAGAGAATTTTGGGGTGTTTTTTCAGGGGCAGACCAGCGCCACGCCATATCCGAACGGTACATATTGAAATCGGTCGGCAGAGCGGTCATCGGTCCTTGATCTCGGTCGCCAGGGTTTTAAAGACCTGACTTTGTTGGATATTTCAGGGCCGGGCTGGCGAAACGGGCAGAAAACTGCCGCAGATTGCTCTTATCCAAACACCTGTAATGGTGATGACCCAATTAGCGTGCCGCCGCAAGGGGCTTGTGCGGCGATGTGTGATACAACAAAATATTACCAGATTTTTATGTGAGACCGTCGTGTCGAAAATAGCCTGCGTGGCGATCATCCGAAACGAGGAACGCCACATCGCCGAATGGCTGGCATGGCAATTCGCCCTCGGGTTCGACCATGTGTTGCTGCTTGATAACCTCTCGACCGATGCAACCCGCGCCGTGGCCGAAGGGCTAGGCGCCCTTGGCGGGCTGGAGATTCTTACCTGGCCCCAGCTTGGGCCAGATTATCAATCACTGGCCTATGAATTCGCGCTGCGCCACTTACGGGGGCGGTTTGACTGGGCCGCGTTTTTCGACGTCGATGAGTTCCTGGTCCTCGCCCCCGGGGTTGGGCTCAAAGAATCCCTCTCCGCACGAGATGACGCCGCTGCAATCGTCGTCCCCTGGGCCATATTCGGCTCGTCAGGGCATGAAGACATGCCAGACGGGCTAGTGACCGAACAATTCACCCTCCGGGCATCGAACGCTTTCGAGCCGAACCGGCACGTCAAATCGATCGTCCGGCCCGAGCGTACGCTCGGGCTGCAATCGGCGCATAATTTTGTTGTCGATGGCCATACCTGTTTCCTTGATGGCACCGCGCCAATATGGGCACCCGGGCGCGGTTTGCTGGCGCACGATCCTGATTACGGGCTTTGCAAACTGCATCATTATTTTACCCGCTCACGGCGGCATTGGGCTCAAAAACTGAGCCGGGGCTATCCTGACATAGAACGCGCCGACAACGAATTCGATTTTTACGACCGTAACGATGTTTTCGATGACAGCGCGCATCGGCTGCTCCCATCGGTCAAAACCTTGCTCGCGCAGTCGGGCTCGCGGCGCTGTGACGTGCCCGCCACCTTCGGCATCGCCATCACCACCTTCAACCGCCGGGACATGGTCTGTAATCTGGTGCGGGCGATTTCCGCGCTGACCACAACACCCTATGAGCTTGTGGTCTGCGACGATGGCGGCACGGATGGTACCGCGCAGTTGCTGGCGGATCTGGGTGTGCGCGTCATTTCAGGCGAGAATCGCGGCGTCGCCTGGAACAAGAACCGGGGGCTATGTTACCTCATGCATCTAACCTCGTGCGAGGTGATCCTACTGCTCGATGATGACATGATGCCGGTTCTGCCAGGTTGGGAGCATGAGTGGATCGCGGCGGCGCAGCGTTTCGGCCATGTCAATTACGCTTTGCCCGCCTTTGCCGACCGCATGATGGCCGGTGCGCTGACCGCCGCGAACCCTGGTATTACGAGCATGATCCCAGGTTGCGCGCTGGGATTCGCCCGAATTGCACTCTCACAGCTCGGTTATTTCGACCCGCGCTTTGGCCATTACGGGCATGAGCACTCCGACATCTCCTTCCGGGCGGTGCGCGCGGGCTTTGGCGGGGTGGAATTACAGTCCGCAAACCCCGCAACCGGCTTTTTCGTGATCAATGGCGGGCTGGAATTGCGCGCTTCGCAAACCACAGGCACGCCTGAGGATTTGGCGCGCAATGGCGCCTTATTGGCCGCCTTGGGTGCCGCGCCGATCTATCGCCATGCCTGGGCAGATGACGCGCAGATGCGAATCTTCCTCGGCGAGATCCAGGCCGCGATGCCGCATTTGATGATCAGCCGCCAGGGCAGCAACCTCGTAACCATACCGCCGCCGGCACCCGAGATCGCCGTGGTGCCCGATCTGGTCTTCGATATTGGCATGGCGGCAGGCGACGAGACGGCGTCCTGCCTCGCGCGGGGCCTGCGCGTGGTCGGTGTGGAGCCGGATGTCGCGCGGTTTTATCATCTGCAAGCGCGCTTCGCGGCTGAAATCGCCGATGGGCGCCTGATAATCCACCAGCTTGCCGCCGCCGCGCGCCATGGCGAGATCATCGCCTTCACACCCGGATCCAAACAAATGGAGGGTTATCACGTCCTGACCACAGACTGGCAGACATTGGTGACCCAGCATGGCGTGCCATGTTTCGCCCTGATCAAGCCCGCAAATACCGGGATCGCGATGCTGAGCACAGCTGATAGAAACCTGCCAGATCTGATATCTGTCAGATGCCTGGGGATCGAGCTTCCACGGCGTTTATCAGAATGCGGCTACCGGCACTTCAACCTGGCAGCCTTCGACGATAACGGCGCGCTGGCCGCGCCACCGCCGCCCGGCGACGATGCCTCGTGGCTGGATTTTGCCGCGTTGCACGCCCAATGGGTCGATGGCGCTCACGACATCCCCCCAACAGGGTTTTATTGCCAGGCCCGGATGTAGGACGATACACCGCCCCTTGCACCGAACCCCAGCCTTGCGGCATCACGGGCGGAGATAACAGGAGCATCCAATGTCCGA
This sequence comes from Acidocella sp., assembly GCA_029077775.1. GTDB lineage: Bacteria > Pseudomonadota > Alphaproteobacteria > Acetobacterales > Acetobacteraceae > Acidocella. The sequence continues at coordinate 6,919 of JAQNCU010000100.1, forward strand.
ACCCAGAACCACCGCCAGCGGCCTCAGCGTTGCGACCATTTTTCATGATTTTGTGGTGCACGAGGCGCTACCCGGCACCGGGCTCGCGTCACCCGCCTTCTGGTCCGGGTTCGCCGCGCTGTTAAAGCAATTTTCAGCCACCAATGCGGCGCTGATGGCCAAGCGCGATGGTTTGCAGGCGAAGCTGGATGCCTGGCATGTGGCGCATAAGGGCCAAACCCATGATGCGGCCGCCTATCAGGCGTTTCTGCGTGAAATCGGCTATCTGCTGCCGGACCCGGATGCCTTTAGTATTGAGACCGCGAATGTGGATGATGAGATCGCGCTGATCGCCGGGCCACAGCTTGTTGTGCCGGTCAGCAATGCGCGTTACGCGCTGAACGCCGCCAATGCCCGCTGGGGGAGCCTGTATGACGCGCTCTATGGTACCGATGCGATTTCAGATGATGACGGGGCCGCCAAGACACCAGGGTTCAACAAAACCCGGGCGGCGAAGGTTGTGGCGCACGGGCGGGCGTTTCTGGACGCGCATTTCCCGCTGAGCCTGGGCAGCCATGCTGATGCCAAAGCCTATCGCGTGAAAAACGGACATCTCGCCGTAACGCTGACCAGCGGTGAAACCGGACTGAAGGACAGCAGCCAGTTCGCCGGATACCAAGGCGATTCCGCCCAGCCCAGCACGATTTTACTGAAAAACCATAATCTGCACGCCGAACTGGCGATCAACCCGCAAAGCCCGATCGGCCGGGATGACGCGGCGGGCCTTGCGGATATCGTGCTGGAATCCGCGATCAGCACCATCATGGATTGCGAGGACAGCGTCGCGGCGGTGGACGCCACCGACAAGGTCGACGTGTATCGCAACTGGCTGGGGTTGATGAACGGCAATTTGAGCGCGCCGGTCGAAAAAGGCGGCAAAATCATCGAGCGCCGGTTGAACGAGGACCGGGTTTACACCGCGCCGGATGGCGGGACGCTCCGCCTGCATGGCCGCTCACTGATGCTGGTACGCAATGTCGGCCATCATATGCTGACCGATATCATTCTGGACGCCGAAGGTGCGCCGGTGCCCGAAACCGTGATAGATGCTGTCATGACATCGCTGATCGCCATGCATGATCTGAAGGTTCGGAAAAACTCCCGCAAGGGCTCGGTCTATATCGTCAAGCCGAAGCTGCACGGACCCGAGGAGGTGGCAAACGCCAACGCCCTGTTCGGCGCGGTGGAAACCCTGCTGCATCTGCCCGCCAACGCGTTGAAAATGGGCATCATGGACGAGGAACGCCGCACCAGCGCCAATTTGAAAGCCTGCATCGCCGCAGCGCGGTCGCGCGTGGTGTTCATCAATACGGGGTTTCTGGACCGCACGGGAGACGAGATTCACACCTCGATGGAGGCCGGTGCGTTTATCCGCAAGGCCGAGATCAAAAACCAACCCTGGATCACATCCTATGAAGACCGAAATGTCGATTTTGGCCTGAAATGCGGGTTGCAGGGCCGCGCGCAGATCGGCAAGGGCATGTGGGCAGCACCCGACATGATGGCGGCGATGCTGACACAAAAAATCGGCCATCCGCGCGCGGGCGCAAACACCGCCTGGGTGCCTTCCCCCACTGCCGCAACTTTACACGCGATGCATTATCACATGGTCGATGTCCGCGCCCGGCAGGATGAGCTGAAATCACGCGCGCCTGGCAGCCTTGATAATCTTCTGACCATTCCGTTGAGCGACCGGCCGAACTGGAACCCC